>JACPDC010000098.1 GCA_016184235.1 Deltaproteobacteria bacterium
GCCATTTTTCCCCTCGGCGAGGAGCGCCGCCCAGATCTTTTGCATCACTCTGGGCACCAGGGTCATGGAGGTCGGAGAGAGAGCCTCTATCATCTGAAGATTCACCTCCAATTCCGCCGCCTCCAGCAGCGCTGTGGTCCGGCCCGTGGCCGCGCCCTTGTGAAATGTGAACCTTCCCAGAAGATGGTTCAGCGTCAAGACTACCGCCGCCAGCTCCTCGGGCTTGCTCAAGGCGATCCCGTGGCCGGAGTCGATATTGGCCATGATATTTCCCTGCGTCCGCATGACTCCTTTGGGCTCACCCGTGGAGCCCGAGGTATACATGATCGTGGCCAGGTCGTCCGGATGGACCGATTCGAGGATCGCGCGGATGCGGCCCGGCCCACCCTCCCTCCCCCGCAGCAGCAGCTCATCGAAGGAAAGCGTGTTGGGAAAGGAAAGTCCCGTCCCATCCATGACGATGATGTGGCTGAGTGAAGGGAGTTGTCCCTTGAGGTTCAAGAGCCTGCCGACGCCCGCTTCGTTTTCGACGAAAGCCGCTCGCGCGCCCGAGTGACTGAGGACTTTCAGGATCGTGGATTCCGAGAGGCGCGGAGAGACCACCACGTTCGGCAGACCGCCCGCCAGAGACGCCATGTCCGCGCACAGCCACTCCACCCTGTTCTCGGCGAGAATCCCCACCCGCTCTCCTCTTTGCAGCCCCAGAGAGGAAAGGCCGAGCATCGCCTGCGCTACCTTGGCGCCAAACTCTCTCCACGAGATCTCCTCGAAGCGCCCCGCGCGCTGCAATTTGACGAAGGCGCGCTCTCCCAATTGCTCGACTCGCTCAAAGAAAACTGCCCCGAGGTGGCTCGGGGCGGCGCCAGAAAAATCCGCCATGGCCAGCGAGCTCATACAGCGTCAAAGAAAGGGGGATCGTACTTGGATCTTTCCGGACTTTCGAGCCGCCTCAATCCCCGTATCTCGTCCCTTCGAGAATAGGCATAGAGCAGCGCCTCGGCCACATCGTCCATATGGCCCTGAACGTACCTGCGGGCGGGCACCGCGAAACGCAGCAGCTCGGTGCCGCGCTCGATCTGGCTCTTCGCCAGCGGCGGTCCCTTGGTGATGCGGACCCCCGAGACCGCGTAGACAAATGCCGCCAGCGCCTCTGCCGGATGACGCTCCGGAGAGATGCCGGGCAAAAAGCTCCTGACGTCAATAAAAACGGCATGCCCCGCCGAAGGGGAGAGAACCGGGATGCCGCCTTTCAGCCGGCGCCAGAGATAGGTCACCTGCTCGACCCGACTGGCGACATACAACGGGGAGCCGGAAATTTCCGCCAGCGCCGCCGTGATATTGTCCATGGCGCTTGCCGGAATCTGCGTGCCGTCGAAAAAATTCTGCGTGTAGGCCCTCTGGTAGCTTTCGGCGTCCCTGATGCCTATGAAGCCGCCCGCCGGCACGAGAAAATCCTTGAGCGCGCTCAGGGTGCAGCCGTCGGCCAGCGCGCAGGTCTCGCGCACGATCTCCGGAATCGAGCGGCTCTGATAGCCGGCCTCGCGCTGCTTGATGAGATAGCTGTTCTCCAGGATTCTACAGGCGTCCAAAAACAACGGCACCCGGTGCGCGCGGGCAAGAGATTGCACCTCTTTGAGATTCGCCAGCGACACCGGATGGCCGCCGCAGGAGTTCACCGCCAGCTCCACGTAGACGCAGGAGACCTTCTCGCTCCCGTGTTCCTTGAGGACCGCCGCCAATTTCTTGATATCGACGTTCCCCTTGAACGGATGGCCGGAAAAGAGATCGTGCGCCTCGTCCGAGATCACGTCGATGACCTTGGCGCCGTTGGATTCGATGTGAAAGCGGGTGGAAGGAAAGAGCATGTTGCCCGGCACGACCGAATCCTTCCTGACATGGATCTTGGTCCAGATGCGCTCCGCCGCCCGCCCGTGGGTGCAGGGCACGACGAACGGGAAGCCGAAAAGCTCGCGAAACCTGTCCAAGAGCAAGCCAAACGCCCGGTTTCCTTCAGGGGCCATTTCCGGGGTAGTCTCCAGGGGCTCCGCCCCTCCGCCGGCCGCTACCTGTCCCGTGCTGAAAGAGCTGACGCCGCTATCGGTCTTGAGATCCACGTAGACCATGTCCTGAGGAATCAGCTCCGTATTGTAGTGCGCCTTCCGGAGCGCCTCCTCCCTCTCCCTCAAGGTCGTCCGCCTCAAGGGTCGAACCACCGCGATCTCATAGGGAATCGAAAAATTTATGCCCTCAAAATCGTTCTTCATGCAGATTCCTTCCCTAAACTCTCATCGAATTAGCCCCTGAGCGCCCGAGGAGCCGAAGGGGCCAACCGTCGCGTCCTGGAACCTTCCAGTCTGGCCATGGCCTTGCGCATCGTCTCCCGCTCCGTGGGGTAAGAGAGCTTGCCCAGCGCCTCCGCGATCGGCAGCCAGCGCGCCTCCTCCACCTCTTGATCGTGCCGACGGACATCGCCTCTCAAATAGCGGATCAAATAAAAATAGACCCGCTTGAAGATTCGGATCGTCTCTTTCCCTTTGGTCCGGTTCGTGTACCAGTAGGTGATATCCCCGATTTTCGCAATGACCCGGCCCTCCAGGCCGGTCTCTTCCTTCACCTCGCGAAGGGCGGTCTCCTGCAGCCTCTCCCCTTCTTCAACATGTCCCTTGGGCAGACACCACTTGGCGCGGTTGCGAATCAGGGCTACTTCGACAAGGCCTCGGCGCCGCCGGTACACGATGCCGCCCGAGGAAATCTCTCGGATCGTGCGCACGACCCGTCACCCGTCGCTCTCCATGACCTGCTCTCCCAGCCATTGGAGGTAACTCTCGCTCCCCTCCAGAATCGGCAGCGCAATGATCTCCGGTACCGAATAACTGTGCAGCTCCTGCACCCTCTTCTTGAGAGCGCCGAACAATTCTCTCTTTGTCTTGATAATGAGAAGTTGCTCCTCGCTCTGCTCGACTTGACCCTGCCAGCGATAGACCGAGCGCACCGGCCCCAGCCGGTTGACACAGGCGGCCAGACGCTCACCTACCAGAGCCTGCGCCAGCCGCTCCCCCTCCTCGGCAGAGCCGACGGTCACGTAGACAACGATAAATTCTTCCATACCCGCGATCTTACAACCGGCCTTCCTCGCCAGTCAATCCGCTATCCCGGCTAGGATATCTATTGCCTAGTGCCTTTTCAGGTGGGAATGAAAGAGGATCAGCGACTCAAGGCGTCTAAAAGTTCTTTGACCGCCTGTTTCTTGCGCGGGCTGGCGCTGCGAAGAACCTTACGCAACCTAGCTACCCAGACTTCTTCCTCAGCCTTGGACCTCGGCGTTTTACCCACCCGGCCATAACGCGCCGGTCTTTCCGCCACATATCCTTCTCCCTTGCGCCCCAGCTCTTTACCCGTCAGGAGCCAATCGACGCTCCTGCCCGCGAGCTTGGAGATGCGGAGCAGAACTTTTGCGGTGGGCACGTGACCGTTCACACACTTGGAGATGGTCCCCTGGGGAACCCCGGACCTGTAGGCAAACCGGGTGGGATTTAAGCCCGTGGCCTTGATGGCCCGGCTCAAACGGATGGAGAACTGCTTATTCATTCGTTAGCGAATACGCGCTTGACAAATAATTCTATATAGAATACTCGATAAAAGAGACGCGAACCAAGACAATTTTATTGCCTATCTTACCAATGCAATGGGTTAAAATCAAGATCCGCATGTTAGAGCAAGGAATCTATACCCAAAAGGCATTGGCGGAAAAGCTCGGCGTCAATCCGTCCACTGTCACCCGGCTACTCAAGGGCCAGCGAAAGTCGGCCAGACTGGAGAGGCAGATCGCTGAAATCCTGGACATAGCTGAAAATGGAGATGAGAGTGCCAAGAAGTGACCGGCTGCCCCGGACCATTCTCGTGGCAGACGGCAACCCCGATTGCAGAGAACTGCTCTCTGTTTATCTGAAACGCTTGAATTATCCTGCGCCGATCGAGGCGGCGGATGGCGAAGAGGCGGTGCGCAAAGTCCTGATCGAGAAGCCTGATCTCATCATCATGGAAATTTTCCTGCCGAAGAAAGACGGTTTGGAAGTAGCCGCCCAGCTACGGGCTAATCCCTTGACGCGCGACGCGATGCTTGTCGCTGCCACCGCTATGGTCTTACCCGACGGCCGCGAGAGATGCCTGGCCGGCGGGTTCGACGCTTATTTAGCGAAACCTTTTACTATGCGCGAGCTGGGAGATTTGCTCCGAACCATCTTTTCGCCCGACGCAAGCCCGGACCGGCCCTAAGCGTCACCTTTCCGCGGTGAAAGCGCATCCGAGGCGTTGCCAAAACATCCTTTAAAGGGATATATCCTGCCGAGGGAGGGTTCATGATGTCCGGAGCCGTCATCGGCAGAGGTTTTGGGCTTGGGGTGTTGTTGATTCTTTCCTGGAAAGTCCTCGTCCGCGGGATTTCAGTCGAGCCTCCCGGTCTGCTTTTGACTATCCTGGACGGAGCCAACCTGATCTTTCACGAGGCGGGACATGTAATCTTGCTGCCCTTCGGCGAATTCATCCATTACCTCGGCGGTTCTCTGATGCAGGTGGCGATTCCAGCCACCTGCGCGGCCTACTTCTGGCTGCACGAACAACGAAGCTCCGCTGCCGCCGCCTTGTTTTGGACCGGAGAGAGCGTCACCAACGTCGCTATCTATGTCGCCGACGCCCGCCGCATGGAGCTTCCTTTGATCGGCGGCGACCACGACTGGAATTATCTGCTCGATCGCTTGAATCTGCTGAACCAGGCTGAGAGTCTCGGTCGCTTTGTATTCGTGGTCGGCGTCTTAACGATCTGCGCAGGACTTGTGCTTCTAACCAGTGAGCTTGTCCGCCATTGGAATGAGCCTCAGCCGGATGAGTAGTGTTTTTATGGAACACGAGCCGGCCGTTAGGCTGGGGGTTCTTTGACATCCTGCTTTCGAATCGGCCGCCGACCTTTCATTCGCGCTAAAGCGAATGCCATCAGGTACGCGATCAACAGAGCTGAATAGTTGGCCGCCATGAACCACGGCGTAGACCAGGCAATGCCCTGGACATAAGGCGTCGGCAGCGGCCAGAGATACGGCGTGGGGAAATAGCCCGGGCCGTGAGTCGGAATATCACTAAGAATATGCAAGCCCCACGCCAGCAGCGGCCACGGAGGACTCTTTCTTAAAAGCCAGATCAGCGCGAAGAGCGCTCCCCAGATGACCAGGCTGTGGGTCCAGTTGTAGGCGTGAAAAACAAACTCCGGCAGCATAGTCAGAGGCGGCGGGCCCGTCGTTCTTCCGGAAAAGCGCTGCACGATCCATTCGGGGTGCGAAGCGTGAAAGAGACCAAACGAAAGAAGATCAGGCGCCATTCCTAAAATGAATGCCGAAGCAAACTTGCGTTGGCTTGCAGCGTAGAAGCCAACACCACCCCACAGTCCATGCGCCAGTGTGTCCATGAGTTACTAAAGAGCTAGATGATAGGAATCTGCCCTATTTTGTCAAACGGAACCTGGCACGAACGTAAGGCTGGACATCTGCCCGTCGATTAGGTATGAGGCCGTTAAATTAGCCGGCTGCAGGAAGGATTAAAGCAGGTATAAAGGGGGGGTGCGTTATGGCGATAGACGGCATGAAGGTGATTGACCTGGACAGTCATCTGGTGGGAGACCTGGAAAGCTGGGAGCAGACCATCGAGGGGCGGTGGAAGCCCTATCTCCCCAAGAGGCTTCCGACCAAAGAGAACGAGCGGCGCAAAACTTTGGTGGGTAACCGGATCCTGGTCGGATCGGAGCTGGGGCGTCATAAAGCCGAAAAGCAGGAATGGGTCAAACCTGACGACCTGACGCCGCGCGGGCGGGTGCGCAACATGGATCTGGACGGTATCGACATCGCCGTGCTCTCGCCCAATTCTCCGGCTCTCGACATCCTGTGGTTTGTCGACGATCCTGAATTAGCCGCGGCCTACGCCCGGGCGCAAAACAACTTCATGAATGGGTACGCCTCGCAGCAACCAGGGCGGCTCATGTGGGCGGGTGTCATCCCGCTTCAGGACCCCAAAGAAGCGATCAAAGAGCTTCATCGATCGCGTGAGATGGGCAGCAAGGCGCTCAACGTTAAGGCGACGCCGATTCCCGGCAGGGAATGGTGGGATCCGCATTTTGATCCGATCTTCAAAGAGCTTGAGAAGACCAAAACGCCGATTATTTTTCACGACACCAAGACTGGCTCCATGGGACACGAGAGGTTTGCCGAGAACTTTTTCTTCTCCCATATGGTTGGCCGAACTATAGAATCGATGATCTGCCTCATGGTCTATCTCTGCGGCGGCATTATGGAAAGGCATCCCGATTTGAAAATCATTTGCCTGGAAACCGGGGCATCGCAAATGCCGTGGTGGCTATCGCGCATGGACGAGCATTGGGAGAAGTTGCCGCACCTGGTTCCGTGGCAGAAGCGCAGGCCGACGGACATTTTCAATCAGAGCGTCTATGTTGGCTGCGAACCGTTCGAGGACGCCTTGTTCGAATGGGCCGTTGAGTATCTCGGCGGAGACCGGCTCGTACTGGCGACGGACTCACCGCACTGGGATTCTTCGAAGCCCGGACAGGTAACCGGGCCGATCGCTAAGAGCGCCAAGATTTCCCAGGAGAACAAACGGAAGGTTCTCGGCGGGAACGCGCTCAAATTGTTTGGACTGGGGCTTTGATTTTCGGCCGACGCGCGGCGAAACCCGCGTGAAAGGAGGCTCTCATGGCTAGGCTGTTCTGGATCATTGCGGTTCCTGTGTTGCTGTTTGCGCCTTCGGTCAATGGCGCGCGGGCGGCGTCTGCGCCCGCCAAGATGGTCATTGCCCATGCCGCGATGAACGCGAGAGTCCTTCCTCTCTGGGCGGCCAAAGATCAAGGCTTCTTTTCAAAGTACGGGGTCCCGGCCGACATGATCTTTATCCGACAGGCGCCGACATTGGTCCAGGCTTTGACTTCGGGAGATATCCAGGTCGGTTACACCGGCGGGACTGCGGTGTTGGGAGCCGCCGCGGGCGGATCGGACCTGAAAATTCTCGCGGCCTTTACCAACCGGGTGACCTATGATGTCGTGGCGCGGCCCGGCATTAAGACGCCTGAGGATTTGCGAGGGAAGATATTCGGAGTCCAGAGTATCGGCGGCACGCTTTGGATGGGGGCCATTCTTGCATTGGAACACTTTGGCCTGGATCCAAACCGAGATACGATCAGTTTGATCGCGGCCGGTGATCAATCCGTCCTCGCCCAGGCGCTGCTGGCGGGTAGCATAGACGTAACGGTGCTGGACGGGGTGATGAGCCGCACCCTGCGGGAGAAAGGCTATCCGGTCCTTGCGGAGCTGAGCAAGGTAAACATCCCCATCTCCAGCGTCGGGATCGTCGCCAGGGGCGGTTACATCCAAAAAAATCCCCAGGCCATCGAAAATTTATTGAAGGCGCTGTTGGAAAGCCAGGCTTTCCTATTCGGGCCGTCAAACAAGGCCGCAGCCCTGGCTATCCTAAAGCGCTATCTTAGAATCAACGACCAACAGGCCGAGGAGGGGTATAAGGATGTTCTTAACGGGCTGGACCGCAAACCCCACGCGAGCTTGGCCGGCTTGAAAAACGTTCAACGGCTCATGAAGCTGCGCAATCCCAGCGTGGAGAAGGTGAAAGTTGAAGAGTTGGTCGATGACCGGTTCATGAAGAAATTGGATCAAAACGGGTTCATAGATGAGATGTATGCGAAGTATGGAGTGAAGTGACAATCCGACACGGCGCTACGTTTTCTCGACGTTCACCGCGCAATACTTGAACCCGGGGATCTTTCCGAAGGGATCGAGCTGGTCGTTGGTGAGGGTGTTCGCCGCGGCTTCGCGGAAGTGAAACGGGATGAAGACGCTGCCGCGGCTGACGCGCGACGAGGCGTGAACGCGGAGCGTGATGGATCCGCGGCGCGAGCTGACTCTAACGTATTCTCCTCCGCTGAGTCCCAGGCCGGCCAGATCCTCGCGGTGCATCTCGCAGAAGGCCTCCGGGCGGATCTCCCTGAGCGCGCGGGAGCGCCTCGTCATCACCCCCGTATGCCAGTGCTCCAGGAGCCTTCCGGTGTTGAGGATGAACGGATAGTCCCGGTCGGGAAGCTCGGCCGCGCCCCGATACTCGGCAGGCACAAATTTTCCGCGGCGGGTCGGGGTCGGAAAACCGTCGCCGAAGAGGAGCTGGATCCCGTCGCTTTGCTCGGGATCGGGGCAGGGCCAGAGCCTGCCGTAGGGGACGAGGCTCCGGTAGCTGAGACCGCGATAGCTGGGCGCGAGCGAGACGAACTCGGCGAAGATCTCCTCCGCATCCTTATAGCTCATCGGGTACCCCATCCGCCGCGACACCTCGCAAAGGATCTCCCAGTCGAGCCTGGCCTGGCCCGGCGGCTCGAGGACCTTCCGCCCGATCTGAACTCGACGATCCGTGTTCGTATAACTTCCGGTCTTCTCGAAGAACGAGGTTGCCGGGAGGATCACGTCCGCGAACTCCGCCGTCTCGGTTAGGAAGATATCCTGAACGCAGAGGAAGTCGAGCGACGCGAGCGCCCTCCTGACCTTGTTTGTGTTGGGGTCGGAGAGGAACGGGTTCTCCCCCATCATGTACATCCCTCGGATCGTCTTTTCGAGCGCGCCTGCCATGATCTCGACGACTGTGAGCCCGCGCTTCTGGTCGAGCGGCAGACCCCAAGCCTCTTCGAAGCGCTTCCGGACCGGAGGATCGTCAACCCGCTGATAGTCCGGGTACATCATCGGGATGAGCCCGGCGTCGGAAGCGCCTTGCACGTTATTCTGTCCCCTGAGCGGGTGGAGCCCGGTGCCGGGGCGCCCCACATTGCCGGTCAGGAGCGCGAGGGAAATCAGGCAGCGCGCGTTGTCCGTACCGTGGGTATGCTGGGAGATCCCCATCCCCCAGAAGATGATGGCGGAGCGGGCGCGGCCGAAGACTCGGGCGGTCTCGCGGATCCTCTCCGCTGAAACACCGCAGATCTCCTCCGCCCGCTCCGGCGGGTAGCGCTTCACGACTTCGCGGAGCGTTTCGAAGTTTTCGGTGTAGCCACGGATGTAGTCGCGGTGGATCAGCTCCTCCTCGATCATCACGTGCATCCACGAATTGTAGAGCGCCACATCGCTCCCGGGCTTTAACTGAAGGAAGTGGTGAGCGTGGCGGTCGATCCCGGTGGCGCGCGTGTCCACCACGATCAGCGTAGTCCCGCGGGCGGCCGCGTCCTTGATGAAGGTGGCCGCAACCGGGTGGTTCTCCGTTGTGCTGCTCCCCGCGACCAGGCAGACCTCGGCGTTCTTGACGTCGCCGAAGACGTTCGTGACGGCGCCTGACCCGATCGTCTCGAGCAGCGCGGCCACCGACGACGCGTGGCAGAGGCGCGTGCAATGGTCCACGTTGTTCGTGCCGAAAGCAGCGCGGACGAGCTTCTGAAACAGATAGGCCTCCTCGTTGCTGCACTTGGCGGATCCGAAGCCTGCCAGCGCGCCTGGACCGTAATGCTCCTGGACCGCCTTGAGCCGGCTCGCGACCAGATCGAGCGCCTCGTCCCAGGTGGCGTCGCGAAAAGCAGGGAGAACTTCCCCGTAGTCAACGAGACCGCCCGGCTTCCGGCGTCGATTGTCTCCGTTCACTTCGCCCGAGAGCGGCCCCTTGGGGTAGAACTCGGGCCTTCGTATAAGCGGCACCGTGAGCCGCTGAGAATGGTGGGCGTAATCAAAGCCATATCGGCCCTTCACGCAGAGGCGCCCTTGGTTGCCGGGGCTTCCTTCTACGCCGTCAACCATGGCGATGGCGTTCTGCTTTGGGTCCGCGTGAACCGTGATCGCGCACCCAACTCCGCAGTACGGGCAGACCGACGCCACCGACCTCAGAGCATCGCGCGGCCGGATCGGAGCCGCGAGAGGCTTGTGAGTCAACGCCCCGGTTGGGCAAACCGCGGCGCACTCGCCACACGAAACGCAGCTGGAGTCCCCCATGCAGCTGTCGAGGTCGAAAGCAATCCTGGCTGTGTATCCTTTCCCGGTGCGGCCGATCACGTCGTTGTGCTGGATCTCGTCGCAGGCGCGGATGCAGCGGTCGCAGAGGATGCAGGCCGAGTGGTCAACCGCGATGACGCGGGAAGAGAGGTCTTTCGGTCTGACGTCGCCGCGCGGAAGCTTGGTGGGTTGTCGCTGAAGACCGTGGCGCTTCGCCAGATTGAGCAGCTCGTCGTCGCCGGTTGTCAGCTCTCGGAGGGAGTCGAGGGGATAATCAACCAGCAGAAGCTCCGTCAGACTCTTCCGGCAACGCTCGACTCTTTCCGAGCGCGTGCTGACCTTCATGCCCTCCTGCGCCGCGCGCACGCACGAAGCGGCAAGGACCCTTTCTCCCACATCCACCACGCACATCCGGCAGACCCCCACCGGCCTCAAGCGCGGATCGTGGCAGAGCACGGGAATTTCAATCCCGATCCCTCGGGCCGCCTCCCAGATCGTGGTTCCGTCCGGGACTGTGACCGCGTTGGCGTCGATCGTCAGCGTAACGGAGCTCATAACTTTTGCGACCGGGCGAGATGGCGCTTCACTTCTTCCGGCCAGTGCCTCAACACCGAGGTGAGAGGGTTCAATGCCACCTGACCCAGCCCGCAAATCGAGGTCAGGGCGAGGGTTTCTTCAAGGCCCGGCAATATCTCCAAGAGCACGCCGTTCCCGTTCCCCGCCAATATGTCGTCGAGCATCTTCACGACCTTCTCGGTTCCCACGCGGCAAGGCACGCATTTGCCGCACGACTCGTTTCTGAAGAAGCGCGCAACATTCGCTGCGAGCGAGAGCATCTCGGTTCCCTCGGCAATCACCACCAGCGCGCCCGACCCGAGCATGCTTCCCGCGGCCTGGATCGACGCGAAGTCGATCTCCACATGGACCTGCTCCGCGGGGAGGAAGTTCGAGCTGGCGCCGCCCGGAGTAAATGCCTTGAGCCTTCTTCCTCCTGAGACTCCGCCAGCCATCTCGATCAACTCAGCGACTGTGGTCCCCAACCCTATCTCGTACACCCCGGGCCTGTTGAGAATCACCGGGATCATCGCGAGCGTCTCGACGTTATTGACCAGCGTCGGCTTCCCCCACAGGCCGCGGGTTCCAGGGAACGGCGGCTTATTTCTGGGCTCGCCCCGCTTTTCCTCAAGCGCTTCAAGCAGGGCCGTCTCCTCACCCATGATGTATCCGCCGGGAGAGAGAAAAATCTCAACGTCAAAGTCGCGGCCCAACAGCCCGAGGGAGCGCGCCCGATCCATCGCGCGCTCGAGGGCGAGACAGACGTGCTCATACTCATGGCGAAGATAGATCCAGCCCCGCCTGGCCCCCACGACCGTTGCCGCAATGCACATCCCTTCGATAACGAGGTGCGGCAGCTCTTCAAGAATCACCCGATCCTTGAACGTTCCCGGCTCGCTTTCGTCGGCGTTACAGATGACGTACTTCGGCGCGGCGCCCTCCTTCCGAACGATCTCCCACTTAAGGCCCGTGGAAAAACCTGCGCCGCCCATCCCTTTCAGACCTGCCGCCTTCAGCGTGGCCATGCCCTCGTCGGCCCGACCCGCTCCCAGGCCTCGTGCGACCGAAAATGGCTCGCTTCCGGTATCGTAGGGATCTAGCCGCCACCGCCGTTCCGGGGCGGGCTCGCGGGAAGCCGGCGGCTCGGGCTTGCGGCTCAGTTCCGCGATTCGTTCCGCGCTCTCTCCGCCAACCGCCTGACCATTCACCAACGCCGCGGGAGCCTTCTCGCAGCGTCCCAGGCATGAGACCTCCCGGACCTCGGTATCCGGCTGCCCCTTCAGGAGCTCCTTGACCTTTGCGCTCCAGCGCTCGCCTCCTGCGAGAAAACAGCAGAGATCGCGACAGAGCAAGATCTCAACCCGAGGCGGCGGAGTGGCGCGGAAATGGGGGTAGAACGAGGCCACTTCCTGAAGTCGGTAGAGCGGCAGGCGCAGGCGTCCGGCAAGCTCCTTCATATCAGTGTCGCGCAGGTAGCCGTGGCGCGCCTGA
>JACPDC010000099.1 GCA_016184235.1 Deltaproteobacteria bacterium
GAGCCGACCAGCGGGAACACGGGGATCGGGCTCGCCCTGGTTGCCGCTGTCAAGGGGTACCGCTTGATTCTCACGATGCCCGATACCATGAGCGAAGAGAGACGGAGCCTCCTCTCGGCCTACGGTGCCAGGCTGATTCTCACTCCGGACACCAAGGGAATGGGCGGCGCCATCCGCAAGGCCGAAGAGCTGCTGCTGGAGCACCCCGACTACTTTATGCCCCAGCAGTTCAATAATCCCGCGAACCCGGAGATCCATCGCCGAACAACGGCGGTGGAGCTGCTGAAACAATTCAAGAGCATTGACGCCTTTGTCGCGGGCGTGGGCACCGGAGGAACCATCACGGGAGTGGGGGAGGTCTTGAAAGAGAATATGAAAGGCGTCCGGGTGTATGCGGTGGAGCCGGCGGCCTCACCCGTCATCTCAGGAGGAGAGCCCGGCTATCATAAGATCCAGGGGATCGGCGCGGGCTTCATTCCGGCCGTGCTGAACACGCAGATCTACGACCAGGTGATCACGGTGGGCGATGAGGATGCCGCTCTGTACACGCGCAGGCTGGCGCTCGAGGAAGGTATACTGGTAGGGATATCCTCGGGCGCCGCGTGCTGCGCGGCCCTCACGGTCGCCCGCGAGTTAGGCAAGGGACGCGTGGTGGTCACAATATTTGCCGACAAGGGCGAGCACTATCTCAGCACCGACCTTTTTGGTGACCGACAATGGACGCAAAATACGAGGGACTAAAGGAGATTCTCAGAGAGACGCGCGGCGCGCTGGTTGCCTTTTCCGGAGGCGTCGACTCGACCTTTCTCGTCAAGGTCGCGCACGTGGTTCTGGGGGATCGGGCCATCGCCATGACGACGGCTTCGCCTACGGCACCCCCCGGAGAGCTGGAAGCCGCAGAGCATCTGGCCAAGCTCATAGGATGCCAACATATCACCGTGCCGTCTCACGAGCTGGACAACCCTTCGTTCTCTCAGAATCCCGTCAACCGCTGCTATTTCTGTAAGGATGAGCTGTACCGCATCTGTAGAGCGCAAGCGGATCAGCTGGGGTTGGAAACGGTGGTCGACGGGACGAACCTGGACGATCTCAAAGATCACCGCCCCGGACTCAAGGCGGCCAAGGAGTGGCGCATCCGCCACCCGCTGGTCGAGGCGCGGTTCACCAAGGAGGAAATCCGGCACTACAGTCGCGAGCTCGGGCTGCCCTCTTGGGACAAGCCGGCGATTGCTTGTCTTTCGTCCCGGTTTCCTTACGGCATCGAAATCAACATGGAAAGATTAGACAGAATAGCGGCGTGCGAGCGCTTCCTGCAAGAACTCAAGTTCAGGCAGTTCCGCGTCCGGTATCATGGAGAATTGGTCCGTATCGAAGTGGCGGTGGAGGAAATTCACCGCATGTTCGACGCCGCTACCAGGGAAGCCGTTGTCCGGCGGTTTCAGGAAATCGGGTTCAGCTTCGTGAGTTTGGATCTTCAGGGCTATCGAACGGGAAGCATGAACGAATCCTTAGGGCACAGGACCGTTTAAGGCGCCAGCCCCTTGCGCAGCAGCGCCTCCGCAAACAGCAGATCCTCCGGCACTGTAATTTTGATATTTGTTCTCATGCCTTCCAGAACGGCGACGCTTCTTCCCAGGCGTTCTACTAGTGTAGCATCGTCGGTTACATCCGTATCCTTCCGGGATGCCTTTCGGAAAGCCTCTCGAATAATTTCGGTCTGAAAGGCCTGGGGTGTCTGGATCTCCCACAGGCGGTCCCGGGGAGGCGTTTCCTTTACCCGCCGGCTTGACGAAACGACTTTGACCGTGCTGGAGACCGGAACCCCGACCACGACCGCTCCCTCGCGGAACGCCGCTTCCACGCACCGGTCGATGATCTCGGGCGCGACAAAGGGGCGCGCGCCGTCGTGGATGACGACGACCTCGCAATCCGGGTCCAACCTGCTCAGTCCGTGACGCACGGAATCCTGCCGCCTGGGACCCCCGGCCTGAAATACAAACTCCAGGCCGCTGAGCTGCGGATCTGACTGAATGAGCTTCGGATACCTGGAGATGTCGCCTGCGGCCGCGACCAGCACGAGCTTGCGCACTTGGGATGTCGCGAACCGACTCAGGGTGTGGAGGATGAGGGGCCGCCCGCCCAAGGGTAGAAAGGGTTTGGGAACGTTTGCGCCCATTCTCTTCCCTTCCCCTGCCGCGACGATCACGGCATTCACACGCATTGGGAATTCATCTCCTCAAAAAAGAAGAGCCGAGGGATTCTCCCTCGGCCCCTATAAACCTGAAAAACGGGCAACCAGGACTCAATGGGTGAAGATATGTCTCAGCTCCTCCATGATCTTATCTTCCGAATGGGAGCGGGCGATGGAGAGCTCCTTCACCAACAGATTCCTCGCGGTGTCCAGCATTTTCCGCTCGCCGAACGAAAGTTCCTTGTCTCCTTTGAGGACAAACAGGTCCCGCAGGACCTTGGCGATCTCCAGGATAGAGCCGGTTTTGATTTTTTCCGTGTATTCCCGGTACCGCCGGTTCCACGTCTGCTGGTCTGTCTCCACCTTCTTTTGCCGTAAGACCTTGTAGACCTGGGAGACCATATGCCGATCAATGACCTTTCTCAGCCCAACGGACTCCACATGGTCAATCGGGATCATGATTTTCATATCCGTATCGAGAATCCGCAGCATGTAAAATTTCTTCTCTGTCCCCGAGATGACTTGGGAACGTATGGCTTCAATTTCCCCCACCCCATGGGCGGGGTATACAACCTTCTCGCCAACCTTGAACATAAATAACTACCTCCTGACCTGAAATAGCCTCCCCACACCTCCCCCGACACTGACAATCTGCCAAGACACACGAATAGATAGCAGGAACAAGGGACTGACTCGACAAGAGTGCTGAAAGAAGCGGCAGAAAAACGAGGGTGACGCGATGCTTGCGATGGGTACAACCACAATCCGTCCTAGCCAGTGAAAAGAAAGCAAAAAAATTAGCGGCCGCAAACTTCAGACCGCTATCAAAAGCATATCCACCATACACCAACCGGAGCGCCCCAGTCAAGGGTGGTCAAGAGAAATTAAACTAGCAATGATTTTAAATTGTTATATGGATAATATTAATGCTCTCCTTTATATCTGTCGAGTGCTTGTCGGACGTCTTGGGAGCAAGTTAGATGTCAAACTCGAGGATCATGGCTAAGGCGTCTTCACCGTCATCGGAGTAGTAACCCCGGCGGATTCCCCGCGCCTCGAATCCCAGAGAATGGTAAAGCCTCTGCGCCGCCTCGTTCGATTTCCTCACCTCGAGCGTTACCTTGGTAGAGGCGTTGCGCTTGGCCTCTTCGATCACTTCCCGCAAGAGGGACGTAGCGATCCCCTGCCGGCGATGAGCCGGATGCACAGCGAGATTGTGGATGTCCACCTCTCCCGGTAACAGCCAGTAGATGATGTATCCGACCGCTTTGCCGCCCAAAAGCGCCAGCAGGGAACGCGCGCAAGGGACCCGAAGCTCTTGAAGAAAAAACCGATGACTCCAGGGAAAGGCAAAAGAGGCTTGTTCTATCGTCATGATCTCGTCCACATCCGGCGGATGGATCTGCCGAAAATGAACCGCACCCGGAGCCGCGGAAAGCCCGCCATGCCGCCCCCGTAGCTTCTCCGCGGACGTTTCCATGTCGATCTTTTGTCTAGAGATCGCCGCTCTCCGAAGCCTGACTCCGCCCCTCTTTTAAAAGGAGGACGTCGAGGAGTTTGTTCTCGAAACGATGCGAAAAGCCTTCTACCTTTTCCTGCAGAGGGATGACGGTGGTAAACTCCGGCGGGAAGGCCCCCACACTCGAGGAGATCTTCCTGATCCTCTCGTCCACGCACCTTCCCTTGATGATGAAGTGGCCGTCCTTCAACGCCAAGTCGTAATCATAGTCAGGCATTTCATCCGGCAGTTCCGCCCTTACCGGCAATCCGATGTCCGGCACCCTTCTGGGAAATTCGAGACGAAGGAAATAGGCGCCGCCCCAATCTTCAATCGTGTAGATATTCCCGTAACGCCTCTCGCGCTCCATTTTCTCGACAAATCCCTTCTCATAAAAGCCGTCAACCGGGATCGGGAAGCTCCGAATCACTCCCGCGTGCCGGGCCATAACAGGCTGCAGGGCATAGTATAAAGGGAGGCCATAGACAGCCGCGCCAAAGACCATCTCTCCAGCCGGCTTGGCGTGGAAGATACCGTCTCTGAGGCGATATGCCCCCTCAAGAAACCCAAAAAACATCCCGATCAAAACGTAAAGGTTAATCTTCTGACTGAACAGCACATCCACTCCCGCGAGGGCTACCGCCAGCGCCATGACGGCGAGGGGGTAAAGAATCATGTTGACCAGGATATTCAGGCCCGTAGATCCGATGACGCTGAAGAAGTAGGAACCGGCGACCGCTCTCTGCAAGTCTGCCTTCGCCTGGTGCGGCAAACCACCGAGCAGCGGCTGTAAGAGAAAAATCAGAACTCGTGCCAGTGGCTTATTAAGAGCGCCGGTCTTGCCGATCCGCAACACGGTCTCTTGAAAGCTCGCGGCGACTTGCCCGGGAAACCGTTTCTCCGGCCTAGGAGGTTCGGAGCGCCGCGGCTGCGGCGCCGGTTTCTTCTCCTCCGCCTTGGGCGCCGGAGGCGGAGGCGCTGGCGGCGCGGGCTGCACCTCGACTTTGGGCGCTGCTTGGGCCGGGGAGGAAGCGGCCTTCTTCTCCTCCGCCTGCGCTGGAGGCGGCTGGGACGGAGGGGGTGACGCCGGCTTTCCGGCGCCCTGGCGGAAACGGGACTCAAAATTTTCGCTGAAATTCACATCTTGATGAAGAGTTCGGGCACGAGCAATCAAGGCTGCTTCGGTTTCGACATTGTTGGGATCCGTGACGCAACAGTCGACCGGGCAGACGGCCGCGCACGCCTCGTAGTCATGAAAGCCGACGCACTCCGTGCACAACAGCGGGTCGATGACATAGATCTCGTCGCCTTGAGTGATCGCGTTGTTAGGGCACTCGGGTTCGCACGCCCCGCAGTTGATGCACTCGTTAGTGATCATCGTTGCCATTGGAAATATTTACCTCGCTGTTATCTAATTACTTGTTTCATTTATGGTTGTCAATAATTGAGGCCCGAGCTTGCAAGGGAGGGAAAATTCGTGTTACAGGCTGGAAAAGGGCGGCGTACCCAAGTGGTTAAGGGAGAGGTCTGCAAAACCTCGATGCAGCGGTTCGAATCCGCTCGCCGCCTCCACTTTTCGCTCCCTTGCCCCAACCCGCCCGTATCGGGCGTACCGTTGAGCGAATCCTTCGAACCTTGAAGCCCGACAAAGGGCTATGATAAGAGACGGGCTCCGGAGCTCTGATGGAGACTCTCCTTCAATACTTCGTCGAGTACCGATATCTGGTCATTTTCTTCGGCACTTTCATCGAAGGAGAGGTCGTTCTCATCGCCGGAGGCTTTCTTGTTTACGAGGGCCACCTAAACTTTGCCATCCTGGTGCTGATCGCCACGCTGGCCGCGATCATCGGCGATAACATTTTTTTCTGGATCGGCCGCAGCCAGAGGGCCGGAAGCCAGCACCCTTTGGCCAACCGCGTGCTGCGCTTCATAGGCGAGCATCGCCTCTTCAAGGGCGAAGAGCTGATCCGGCGCCACGGCGGGAAATCGGTGTTTCTCGTCCGCTTTTTCTACGGGCTCCGGTTCGCCGGCGCCATGACAGCGGGCTATCTCGGCATGGGATTCGGGCGCTTCTTTCTATTTAACCTGATCGGCTCTCTTGTCTGGGCTCTGGTTATCGGCAGAGTCGGATACCTGTTCGGTCAGAGCCTTGAAGCGGTCGTCCAGGGCGTAAGGCTGGCCCAGATCGGACTCTTCTTGGTGCTAGCGGGCCTCGTCGCCATTTATCTGATCAACAATAGTAGAAAGAAAAAAGCTCTGCAAAAAAGCCGCCCGGGAGCCTAGGGCTGAACTCCGAGGAGGCGGTCGAGCTCTCCCGACATGTCCAGCTCCCTGATGTCGTCGAAGCCTCCGACGGATTTCCCGTCGATAAAGATCTGCGGCACCGTCCTGCGACCGGACAGCCGCGTCACCTCCTCCCGAAGGTGCTCGTCAACGGTTATGTCGATCTCCTCAAAATCGACATGCTTGGTGCGCAGAAGCGCCTTCGCCCTAGCACAGAAAGGGCAGTAATTTGTGGTATAGATCACGACTTTGGGCATGGGCGTGGACGAAAACGGATTCTCCCACAATGCGTTCAGGGCTTCATCTCTACGGCATCCACGCTCTTAACGCCGATCGTGCGGAGCAGATCTATGATGGTGTCGGATTCATCCTTGCTATACTGGCCGGCCAGACGAACCTGGTAGAGAGTCCATCCGTCTCCCAATTGCTTCTCCACGACGGCCGAAGGAAAGCCTTGTTTTCCCAGCTGACCCCGTAACTCCTCCGCTTGATCTCTGACCAGGAAGGTGCCCGTTTTGATAACGAACCGGGAAGAGGCTGGCTGTGATCGGCCCTTGTCCGCCGGTTCTGCGACCACGAGCGCCCGCCATTCGGGGTTGTAATACAGCAGCGCCAGCAGGGATAAAACCAGGAGAAGAACAAGCGCGGAGAGCCGTCCGAGCCGGAAGACCGCTTTTTTCGGTGTGATCCAATTGTCCCGTGTGGCCGTGACCTTTAAAAAAGATTGCCTGACTTGCCCTACTCCGATTCTGCCGCCTCGCTGCCCCGCCTGCTCCACGGCGAGATTTGCGATGCGGTTGATCAGCCGAGGGACACCTGAAGTTTTGCGATGAAGATAGCGGGCCGCGGGCCGAGTAAATCGAATCTCGTCCGCCAGGCCGGCAACCGAGAGACGGTGGGTCAAATAGGGCAGCACCTCTTTCTTCTTGAGAGGCCCCACCTTGAGTTTGGCGCCGATCCTCTGTTCGAGCTGCTGGAATCGTTTGTGACCCAATTTCGCCGCGAGTTCGGGCTGGCCGACCAAAACAATCTGAAGCAGCCTTTCCGCATTCCTGTCCAGATTGGTGAGGAACTTCACATGGTCCAGGCAGCGAAAATCCAGGTGTTGCGCTTCGTCGAATACTGCGAGGGGAATTTTGGAGTCGCCTTCCATATCGTGGAAAGCGGTATCGAGGGTCTCGGTCATGTCTTGGGGGGTCCGCGGCGGAGTACTCACGAGCACCACGTTAAAATCTCCGTTCAACTCCTCCAAGAGCCGCCGGCAGAGGATAGTCTTCCCCGTGCCCGGGTCCCCGACGACACATATCAGCCCGTCTCGACGCCGGATGGCGGCTAAGGTCTCTTCAAAAACCCGCCGATGGTGATCGCTGGCGTAAAGGAAGTCCAGGTCGGCCGTCAGGCTGAAAGGCCTTTTATGCGTCGGCTGTTGCGCGGAATCGGTAAGATTCAATAGCATTCCTCCCGAAGATCCAGGACGACTGAGACGCTGATGTCTCTTTTCTATGGTCTCCTCCCGAAAAAAACAAGCGCCGGAATCCTGTCCGGCGCGCCCGGTTTTCATCGGCAGGAGAGCGCCGCTACATTTATTTTTCCCCGGCCCGTTCCTTGAGGTATCCGCGAACCCTTTCCGCCAAGCGGTTGTTCTCTTCACCCGCGCTTTCGACAAATTTTTGATAGTGGAAACGGGCCCTCTCCGTTTCCCCCATCTCTTCCAGAACCAAGGCGAGATTGTAATGGGTCTGGGGAAAATAAGGGTTGATGGCCAGGGCTTTCTCCAAAACCTCTCGTGCCTCGTGAACTCGCTTTTGAGACCGGTAAACCAATCCCAGGTTATTATAAGAACTCAAATGATTGCGGTCCATAGACAGGGCTGTCTCGTAGTGCTTCGTGGACTGCTTCCAATCCCCTTTGATCTGATAGATAACTCCCAGATTGTGGTAGGCCCGCGGATAACGCGGATTCAGGGTGACCGCTTTTTTGAGCTCGGTGACCGCCTGGTCATACATCCCCAGTTCCTTATACACGACTCCCAGGTTGTTATGGGCCTCGGCATAGAGGGGCCATAACTGGACGACTTTCTCATACTCGCGCCGCGCCAGCGGAAAATTCTTCTCCTCCTGATAGAACAGAGCCAGGTTAAAGTGGTAGCGCACTTCCTCGGAGAGGTCGGGCGTCACGGCGACCTTTGAGCCCTCGCGTGATTTTTCCGGTTTGGCGGGCCTGGCGGACTCCGTGGGTTTCTTCTCGACCTTGGCTACTTCGGGCCTCCCGCCCCCACTCCCCGCCGGGATCTTCCCCGGCGTGGCTCTCTTCTCCACAGGCGCCTCCGCCTCTTGCCCCTCTCGGGCGGCTACTCCCTTATCCAACACCAGCGGCTCCACAGTTGGAACCGACGGCGGCGGAGTGAGAATCAAGCCGGCCGGCCTTTTCTCCGAAGTCGCCTGCGAAACGGCCGACGGCGACTTGGCCTTGGGACCCCGCGCGAAAAAGAAATAGACAATCAGCACTACAAAAAGAAAAACACCCGAACCCAAGCCCACGAGAAGCGCAGGGGAAACATTGGTTCGGCTCAAAACCGAACTCAAGGAGCCTCCCCCCAACCTGCTCCCTGATCCTTTGGCGGCGGTCGGCAATACTCCCGTAGGGTCGGGGCTGAGGTAGCGCCTCCCTAACCTGGCCGATTGCGCTTTCTTGAGGGCGTCCGCTATCAGACTCACGGCGCGGCTTTCTTGGAAAGCTGAGTTGAAGTCAGCACCACCTGGACTTGAGAAAAACCCTCGACCCTCTTGAAGGTCCTTTCCACCTCCTCGGCCTCCGTTTTCTGCGCGAACCGTCCCAAATAGAGACGGTGGCCGCTTCCTCCGTCCGCCGCACCGGCCCTGGCCAGGAAAAGAGGATAGCCGGTGGATTTCACCCTTTCAGCGACTTCGAGCGCCTCAGCCTCGGTTTTGTAGGAGCCGATCTGGATGGTGTAGAAAGAATTCCCCTGTCCCTTTTCTTGCGTCGACTTTGCCTCCGCCGAGGGCGAAGCCGGCGACGAACGGTCTTTTCTCAACGGGATAAGATCGGAGTCGAGGAAAAACATCGCAAAAAGGCCGCCCAGGACAAAAACCAACAACCCCACCAATCCCAGCGCGAGCCTCCGCTTGAAAATTCCGCCGGGGCGCGGGGCCTCCTCCCCCTCAAGACTCTTCAGCCCCTTCATGACGGTCTGGCGCTGGATCTCCCTGCTTTGCTCCGCGTACCCGCCGAGCAGGGCGCGATCGGACGCGAGATTGATGAGACGCGGAATGCCCCGCGAATAGTTATAGATCTCGCGCAGCGCCCCGGGGGTGAAATGAATATCTCCCGACGAGCCCGCGACCGTCAGGCGGTGGTGGATATAGCGCGGGACCTCTTCCTTTCCCAAAGGCTGCAGGTGGTAGCGGATGGAAATTCTCTGATTGAGCTGCCTCAATCGGGGCAGCGAAAGCTTTTCTTTCAACTCCACCTGTCCCATTAAGATGATCTGCAGCAGCTTCTCCTTCTCCGTCTCGAGATTCGACAGAATGCGGATTTCCTCCAGGACCGGCAGGGGCAGATTCTGGGCCTCGTCGATGATCAGGATCGAGCTGCGGTTCGCCCCTTGCTGGTTCAGGAGAAATCGATTGAGCTCATCCAGAAGCTCCTTCTTAGTGGTGCCGCCGCTCGAAATTCCAAAGTCGCTCAGGATGCACTGCAGGAGCTCCTGTCCCGAAAACATGGGATTCAGGATGAGGGCGCTGTCGGTGGATTGGGATTCGATCTTGTTCAGCAGCGCGCGGCAGAGCGTCGTCTTCCCGGCCCCGACCTCGCCGGTAATCAGGATAAATCCCTCTCTCTCCTTAATCCCGTAGAGGAGATGCTCGAAGGCCCCGCGGTGATTCTCGCTCAGGAAAAAAAAACGAGGGTCCGGGGTCAAATTAAAGGGCTTTTCCTTAAGGCCGTAAAACTCCTCGTACATATCCTCGCGGTCTACCAGGGCGACCGCCCTTTGGTTTTCTCCAGCCTCTGTATCTCCCGGGAGGTGATTTCATCGACTTTTTTGCCGACCATAACGGTCGGGCTCAATAAAACCACCAGCTCGGTTTTCCGCACCTCCTGACTGGTAGAACGGAAAAGACCCCCGATGCCCGGGAGGTCGCCGAGGATCGGAACCTTGCCGTCGCTGTCGCTCCTTTTTTCCTGCATCAACCCGCCGATGACGACCACCTGCCCTTCTCGAGCCCGCACTATCATGTCAGCTTCCCTGACATCAATAATAGGAAAGGTATCGCCGATGGCCGATTTCGCCTCACCCCTCTTTTCCGTCACTGTCGGGTGAATGTGAAGAACCACATTTCCGTCCGACCCGATTTGCGGGGTGATCCCCAGGACCACCCCCACAGTCACAGTGCGGGGAGTCACGGTTTTACTGGTTTGCGTGCCGGTCAGCGAAGGGGTTTCCGATACGCGGGTCTCAAAAAAGACCTCGTCCGTGCCCGCGCGGATCACCGCCGTTTGGTTGTTGAGGGTGGCAAGCTTGGGACTGGAAATGACTTTCAACTCTCCCTGCGTGCTGATAACGGAGAGCAGCGCCGTGAAGTCGGTGCTGGCGACGCCGATTTGGAATCCTCCCCCGGCAGGCGCAAGCCTCTGGGCCAAGATCTTGCCGGCAGAAAGTGTAGTCGCTCCCCTGAACGCGGCCGCCTGGGAAATGGCCGTCCAGTCGAGACCGAACTGGTATTGGCCGGTGAGCGTCACCTCGACGATCCTCGCCTCGATGAGAACCTGGCGCTGTACCGATCCCTCGACACTCTCCAAGAAACTGGCGACACGATCCAAGAATTTGGGAAAATCGCTGACCAGGAGGCTCCCGCTCTGCTTGTCGACGACGACCTTACCCTTCGGGGAGAGAATTTTCGTGACCCCCGCCTCGATATCCGTCCAAAGATCCGTCGCCGTCGAGGTAGTCACCGTAGTTGCTCCCCCCCCTCCACCAGACCCACCGGTAGTTCCCGTTGTCCCTCCTACTGCCCCGCCGGCACCGATTTGCGCTGAAGCGGAAGAGGAGCCCGAGCGCT
>JACPDC010000100.1 GCA_016184235.1 Deltaproteobacteria bacterium
AAGATCCTGGCTTTTGCCAATCCAAAATCTAGACAGGATCGACCCCGAGCGAAAAGGGAGTGAAGACGTGGTCAAATTCAAATTGCAGGCGACTGGACGGGAAGTGGACTTTGTCCCGCGGCGGATCATCATCGCCGGATATACCGGTCGCAACCAGGACGAAGTAAGATCCCATATCCGCGAGCTCGCGGCGCAGGGAATCCCGGCGCCCACGGAGATCCCCACCATCTTCCGCGCGACGCTGGACCGGCTGACCGTGGAGGGCGAAGTGGAGGTGCTCGGCGGCGCTGCCGCCGGAGAGGCGGAAGCCGTGCTGCTCGTGAACGGCGACGATATCTGGGTCGCGGTCGGGAGCGACTACACGGACCGCGAGCTGGAAAAGATGAATATCGGCGCGGCCAAGCAGATCTGCCCGAAACCGGTCTCTACGGAGGTCTGGAGGTACGCGGAGGTGCGCGACCGATGGGACAGCCTGGTCTTGAGGAGCTGGGTGGGCGAATCCGGCCGGGAAGAGCTGTATCAGGAAGGTCGCCTGTCGGCCTTGCTTTCCCCGGAGGATCTGCTGGGGACGCTGCGCGGACGATTGGGAGAGCTGGTGGACGGGGCAGTCATCTTCACCGGGACGATTCCCTTGATCGGCGGCCGCTTCGCGCCCCGGCCGTATTTCGAGACTGAGCTTGTCGATGAGTCGGCGGGTCGCTCGCTGCGTTGCGCCTACCGGGCGCGCCGGGTGGACGGGTCATGAAGATTTTTTCCATCGTGTCATGATCTTTTGTCGGATTTACAGGAGGGATGGAACGGATGATCAAGGAAGAACTGGAGTTTTTTGATGTCACCGCCAGGCCGTGGCGGGCCCTCGCCGGCAGCAAATGCGCGGGACTACGCGAGCGCATATTGAGCGGCGACCCTAACACCGGCGACTACACGCGGATTTTACGGTTCGATCCGGGCTGTGATACCACGCCGAACGGGGTGTTGGCCCACGACTTCTGGGAGGAAGTCTATATCGTAGAGGGCAGCATCATCGACCTCACGCTGAATAAAGAGTTCCAGGCAGGGCAGTACGCCTGCCGTCCGCCGGGAATGCCGCACGGCCCCTGGAAATCACCGAACGGCTGCACGACCTTCGAGGTGCGCTACACGAAGTAGTAGCCGGGTCAGCTGGGCTAAGAGCAAGTTCAAAACGTTCAAAACGATTTCAACGATTTGAACTACTTGAACGACTTGAACGTTATTATTTCGCCGGGTGGTGGTCGATGTTGATGTAGCTGTCGATGAACTTTACGACCCTTGCCTCATCGAACTCGTTGAACTTGTCGATGCGCGACCAGGCCGTCAAGGCGATCTTGTGGCTGATTCCCGGATAAGGGGCCAGGATCGCATGATCGTACCGTCTGACGATCTGCGCCAGCTTTTCCACCAGCGCGCGGCACTCCGGATTTGTTTGCGGGCAGTTGTATTGGACTGCAACCCCGCCGTCCTCCAGGTTGTGGACCTGAAGCTCTTTGGGGATAGGATTTTCGTGGATTCCCCAGCGCGCGATAGAGGGGGCGTGGGGTCCGGAGGTGGGCGGGTCGCTGTTGTACTGGGTCATCCCTACCTCGAACGGCCCCAGATGGCGGTTCCCCAGGCTAGGCACGAACTCGCCGGGCGAGCCGCCTGTCCAGTTGCCGTAGGCCCAATAGCCGGCGCCGGCCAGAATTACTAGCCCGACGAGACAAAGGAGCAATGTCCGGAGCTTGGCGGCCCGTTGCTGTTTTTCTTTCTCCTTCTGGCCCTCTTCTCTTTTTGCCTGGCGCTCGGCCTTGCGCCGCTCTTTTCGCGATAACGTTTCCATTTCTGGGCGCCGCTAAAGAGTCGAGCGCACCGCAGGGCGGGCGAGAAGGCGCTCCATCCAGCTTTTCAGATGGGGCGTGCTGTCGTTTACCGGCACGCCGTACCGCTGCTGGCGGGTAAAGAAGGGGATATAGGTAATATCAGCGAGGGAGTAGTCGCCGGCGATGTAGGTCTGGCCCGCCATCTGTCTGTCCAGGGTCTTCAAATGCTCTTTAAGTTTTTCTCGCGCCTTCTCGGGGTCGCTTCCATGCACGACCTCGCTGCCCGCCGCCTGAAGCCGGCTGTTGCAGAAATCGATCCAGATTCTTGCCCGTGATCTTAGGCCCAGGTCTTTCGGCATGAGAGGAAGTTGGGGATATCTCTCTTCCAGGTATTCCCCAATGATCGCGGATTCATACACCACCACATTCCCGTCGACCAAGACAGGCACCTTCGCGTAAGGGTTGAGCTCGAGGAGATCTTTGGGCTTGTTCTTGAGATCGACCTCGACCAGCTCATACGGAATATTCTTCTCCGCCAGGACAATCCTTGTCCTGTGGGCATAGGGTCAGGTGTGACAGGAAAACAGTTTCATAACAGCACCTCCAGAGTTTTCAGGTTTCTACCACTATTTCCCCCTTTTCTCCAGCCGGTCCCTCAACCCGTCCCCGACGAGATTCAGCCCCAGCACCGTCAGCATGATAGCGAGACCGGGGAACGTGGTTAAGTGGGGCGCGACCAGGAGGAACTGTCTTCCCTCGTTCAGCATGGAGCCCCAGGAGGGCGTAGGGGGCTCAGCGCCCAGCCCTAGAAAGCTCAGGCTTCCTTCCGCGATAATTGCCGCCGCCACGCCGAAGGTTGCCTGAATCAGCAGGGCGGGGAGCAGATTCGGCAGCATGTGCACAAAGATCACCCGCCCCGGGCTGCCGCCAAGGGCCCGGGCGGCCTGGATGAATTCTCTCTCCCGGATCGCCAGTATCTCCGCCCGCACCAGCCGGGCGTAGCCGGTCCAGCCGATGAGACAGAGCGCCAGAATGACATGGTCCAGGCCGGGGCCCAAAACCGCCGTGAATGCTATCGCCAGAAGAATGCCCGGAAAGGCCATCAGGATATCGACGACACGCATGAGCAGATGGTCCAACCAACCGCCGAAGTAACCCGATAGGGAGCCGATCGTAATGCCGATCAGCACGGAGAGCGCCACCGTGCTTGTCCCCACCAGGGCCGAGACGCGGGCGCCGTATAGAATCCGGCTCAGAATGTCCCGTCCCAGTTTGTCGGTTCCTAAAAGATGTTCTCCGGAGGAGGGGAGGAGGTCCTGCTCCAGGTTCTGCTCGGTCGGACTGTGGGGCGCGATCAGGGGCGCGAGCGCGGCCAGGCCGAGCAGCGCGGCGAGGATGATGACGCCGGCGCGCAGCGACAGTTTATCCCCCATAGCTCACCCGCGGATCCACCAGGCGATAGAGAACGTCGGTAAAGAGATTCACCACGAGATAGGACGTGGAGATGACCAGGATGCACCCTTGAACCAGCGGATAGTCCCGGGTCTGGATCGCCTGGATGGTAAGGCGGCCGATCCCCGGCCAGGCGAAGATGGTCTCCGTAATGATAGAGCCCGCCAGCAGGGCGCCGAACTGGAGTCCCAGGATGGTAATGACAGGCAGAAGAGAATTGCGCAGCGCATGCTTCAGCCAAATTTTCCACTCGCTCACTCCCTTGGCGCGGGCGGTGCGGATGTAGTCTTCGTTGATGGCTTCCAGAAGGCTCGAGCGGATCATCCGGGTGAGAACGGAGGCCATGACCATGCCGAGTGTGAACGAGGGGAGGATGAGGTGTTGCGGCCCGCCCCGCCCGGCGACCGGCAGCCAGCCCAGCCCGATAGAGAAAACGATCATCAGAAGCGGACCCAGCCAGAAATTGGGCATGGCGAGACCCAGTAGCGAAAAAACGAGGGCGCCCCGGTCCGCCCAGCGGTTTTTCTTGACCGCAGCCAGGACCCCCAGGGGAAAGGCGATGAGGAGCGCGACTCCCATGGCGCTGAGAGTAAGCTCGATCGTCGCCGGGAAGCGGCTGAAAATCAGCTCGGCGACGCCGCCCTGCTGGTAGAGAGAGCGGCCGAGATCGCCCTGGGCCAGGGCCCGGAGAAAACGGAGGTACTGCGTCCCGATGGGCAGATCCAGACCCATAGCCCTGCGCAGTCCTTCTTTGTCCGCGCTGCTCACGGTCTCTCCCAGCATGACCTCGACCGGATCCCCGGGAATGAGATGGACGAGGAAAAAGACCAGCGTGAGAGAGCCCAGCAGAGTGGGAAAAAACAACAGCAGGCGCTGCAGCAGATAACGCTTCACGATGACCGGCCGGGTGAGAGAGAGGCCTTTTTCAGCGAGATCAGGTGGCCGTCCGGATAGGGAACGAAACCTTCGATGCCGGGCTTCATCACCACCACGTTCTTCACCCACCACAGGGGAATGATCGGGAGCTCGAGCGCGAGCGTCTTTTGCACCCGGCTGTATATCCGCCTTCGCTCTTCGAGATCGAGACGCCTCCTCCCCGACTCGAGCAACCGGTCGAGCTCGGCATTGCGATAGCGGCCCCGGTTGTTGCCCTGGGGTGGAAAGCTCTCAGAATGGAAAAGAGAGAAATAGACGTCCGGGTCGATGGCGCCGACCCAGGCGAGCGAATAGAGGTGAAAATTCCCTTTGCGGATGTCGCCGTAGAAAGTGCCCCATTCGTAAGTGCGCACCTCCAGCTCGATTCCCACCCGGCCGAGCTGTTCCTTGAAGGCCTCGGCGATTCTCCGGCGCAGGTCCAGAGTCGTCGTCTTGTACGAGAGCTTGAAACGGGGCAACGGCCCGTCGCCGTCCGGGTCCGGAAAGCCCGCACTATCCAGCAATGTCTTTGCCTGTTCCGGATCGTGCGGGAGGCCCGGCACAGAGGATTCGTAAGCCCAGTGCTCCGGTGAGAGCAGGCCGGTGGCGCGCGTGGCCAACCCCTTCAAGAGATGGCGGATGATCGCCTCGCGATCGATGGCGTGCGCGATCGCCCGGCGCACCTCGCGGATTTTTAAAACCGGGTGATCCAGGTTTACGCCGAGGTACTGGAAGGTGGTCCCTTGATGCGTCGTTACCGAGGCATCGGTGTTGCCCTTGAGCCACGGCAGCATGTCCGGCTCGATGTCGTTCTGGATAAAATCCACCGTGCCCTTCTTGAATTCGAGAGCGCGGACAATGGCGTCGGGAATGGTCCTGAAGACCAGCCCCGCAAGCGCGGGACGGCCTTGCCAGTAGGAGGGGTTCGCTTTCAAAACGACTCTTTCGCCCGGCGAAAGCTCCTCGACAGAGAAAGCCCCGGAGCCTATCAGCCCGGTTTCGCTTACGCTTCCCGGCGCGGGAGTGCCCGCGGGAACAATGCCCAGGGTGGCGCTCTCCGGGAAGGCGGCATAGGGCGCCCGCAGGCGGAAGCGAATCCCATAGGCGCCGACGGCCTCCACCGCCTTGACCGTCTGAAGCGGGCCCCGCCAGGGCGAGCGGCTGGCCGGATCGAGCGCGGATTCGTACGTGTATCGCACATCTTCCGCAGTCAGGGGTCTGCCGTCGTGGAAGGTGACGTTTTTCCTCAGGCGAAACAGGTAGGTGGTCGTGTCGACCAACTGCCAGCTTTCCGCAAGCTCCGGCTGGAAGCGCGAGTGCGCGTCGGGCCGCAGCAGCGAGTTAAATACCAGCGCCGAAACCCGGACAGAGTCGGCATCCGTGGCATAGCGAGGATCGAGATGGGTGGGATGGCTCTCCAGAGCGACGACCAGATAGCCGCGCGGTCGATCGGGCCGGGGGGAGGGGAGGCAGGCCGCCAAGGAGGCGCCCGCCCAGAGGAAGAGGAAGAGGGAGAGGGGCTTGAATTTCATCCGTCCGGAAGCATTTTTGACAGGAGAATAGCTTTTTTGCTACAATGCGTCAATTTTTATCTCGTCCTATGACTTTTCTTTCACGCACCTTTGGCGCGCTGGCTCTTTCCCTGGCGGCGTCGTTTTTTACCCCTCTCGAAGGCGGGCCCGCCCGCGCCGATGAAAATCCGCTGCCGCTGCTTCCGGGGCTGGAGGAGGCGGTGGAGTTCTGGAAGGTCGTGTTTACCCGCTATGGCGCCTCGGAGGTGATATTTCACGACACCCTTCAACCTATGAAAATCTACCAGGTGACGGAGGTGGGCGAGAACAACGCGCCGCGGCGCTGGCTCGAAAAAGAGCGGGAAAGGATAGGGCGGGAGCAGGGCCTTCCGGCAAATGAAAAAAGGGTGCGGTCGCAGCGGGGAGTCAAGGAACGCTTCGCCTCGGGCCTCAAGCTGTCGCGCAGGTACCTGGACCAGATGCAGCGGATCTTGCTCGAAGAGGGGCTGCCCCTGGAGCTTGCCTACCTGCCGTTGGTGGAATCGTCGTTCGATATCCGCGCCCGCTCCAGGGCGGGGGCTTTGGGGATGTGGCAGTTCATGTCCAGGACCGGGAGAAAGTACATGCGCGTCGGACCCTTGTTGGACGAGAGAAGAGACCCGCTGGAATCGACTAGGGCGGCGGCGCGCTTTTTGAAACAGAACCATCAGGTCCTGGGCAACTGGCCGTTGGCGATTACCGCCTACAATCACGGCACAGAGGGCATCCTGCGGGCGATCGCCGCGGTCGGCTCCAGGGACCTCATGGAGATCATCCGCCGCTATGAAAGTCCGTCCTTCGGGTTTGCCTCGAAGAGCTTTTACGCGGAGTTCCTTGCGGCAGTGGAGCTGGCAAAGAGGAGCGAGGAATTTTTTCCCAATATCGAGTACCAGCCGCCCTTCCCTTTGGAAGAGGTGGAGGTGGGGCGGCCGGTGGCCCTTGCCGCTCTATTGAAGCGGGCAAATATAGAGCGCGCTCAGTTCCTGGAATGGAATCCGGCCTTGAGCCCCAGGATCCAAGACATCCCGAAAGGGTATCGGGTCAAGGTCCCCCCCGAGAAGCTGGAGCTGTTTCTTGCCGCGTACCAGCGATTGACCGATCCGCCTAGCAAGTCGGCCAAAGCGGTTTCCGTCGCCGAAGAGGGCGGCTCCTGGATCCGCCACCGGGTGGCGCCCGGGGAGACCCTCTCTCAAATAGCCAAAGCCTATCAAATCTCCGTCCATGAAATTCAGCAGGCCAACAGGCTCGCCAGCGCCCATCTCATTGCCGCCGGTCAGCACCTCAAGATCCCGAAACGCTGATCTTCGTTATCGGTTGACTGGTTATTCGTTGACTCGATTATACGATTAACGAATATACCAATAACTCTCGGCCTTGAGCGCAGCGCGGGTTAGGCTATAATAAGCTGTTTAACAGAGCCCCCGGCGGCTGGTAACGGTTTTTACGATGGATGTCACCCTGCTGAAGATCACGGCGCTCTTCTATCTCCTGGCTGCGGGGAGTTTCGTCATCTACCTGGTGTTGCTGCGGGACTTCTTCTCCCGGCTTTCCACGTCTTTGCTCCTGGCCGGCTTCCTCGGGCACACCGCGGCGCTGGCAGTCCATTTTTTCCAGCCGGGAGGGTACTCCGCGGCAGCCCAGTTTCGCGAGGCCCTTTCTTTGTACAGCTGGCTTATGGTGGCGGTCTATCTTCTCGTCCAGCTCAAGTATCGCCTGACCGTCTTGGGTTCGTTCATTGCCCCGCTGGCCTTCCTGATGTCTCTCGGCGCTTTTGCCTCGGGCGCCGGCATCGGAGAACTCCCCGCCGGGCTGAAGAGCTACTGGCTTCCGGTGCACGTCACCCTGGCCTTTTTGGGAAATTCCGTCTTCGCCTTGGCTTTCGGGGTGAGCCTTATGTATCTGCTTCAAGAGTACCAGCTGAAAAACAAGAAGATGAGCGTGCTGCAGAAGCGTTTCCCTTCCCTGGAGGCGCTGGACCGGTTCAACTATGTCTTCCTGGTATGGGGATTTCCCCTCATGACACTGGGTATCATTACCGGAAGTCTGCTGGCGCGAGTCCAATGGGGCGACTACTGGTCCTGGGATCCGCGCCAGATCACTTCAGCGATCACATGGCTCCTTTACGGCGCTTTGCTTCAGGCGCGCATCGCCGGCGGCTGGCGGGGCAGAAAGGTAGCGCTTCTCACTATTGTGGGTTTTGCCGTGGTCCTGGGCTATTTCCTCTGGGGGGGCTCGGTTTTTCCCAGCCGGCACAGGGGCACGTTCGAGTAGGCCATGCGTGAGGAAAAGATTCTGATCGTTGGCCTCAATCACGACACCGCTCCAGTGGAGGTGCGGGAAAAGGTTGCCTTCGACCGAACCGTGTTGACGGAATCGCTCAGGCGCCTGCATTCTCTTCCCTCCGTGGAAGAGGGCGTCATTCTCTCGACATGCAATCGAGTGGAAGTAGTCGCCGCCTCGGCGCGCGAGCAATCGGCGTTTGGGGAAATCAGGAATTTTCTCGCGGCGCAGGAATCGGTCAAAGGCCACAGCGGGCTGGAGGGGCATCTGTACGAGTACTCGGGCGATGCGGCGGTGCGGCATCTGTTTCGTGTGGCCGCGAGCCTGGATTCGATGGTGGTGGGGGAGCCGCAGGTATTGGGGCAGCTGAAGGAGTACTATGTCGCCGCGCACGAAGCGGGCACGGTCGGCGCGATTCTCCATAGGCTTTTTCACCGGTCCTTCTCGGTCGCCAAGAGAGTCCGTACCGAGACCGGCATCGGCAGCGGGGCCGTCTCGGTCAGCTCGGTGGCCGTGGATCTGGCCAAACAGATATTCGATCGACTCGACGACAAGGGCGTTATGCTTATCGGGGCGGGGGAAATGGGCGATCTCGTGGCCCGCCATCTCCAGCGGGACGGCGTCAAGAGTCTGATGGTGACCAACCGCACCTTCGAGCGGGCCGTAGAATTGGCGGATCAATTTCGCGGCACCCCTGTCCGCTTTGAGGATTTCCACCGCTACCTTACGATGGCCGATCTGGTTGTCGGCTGCACATCGTCGCCCGAGGTTCTTCTCCAGCGCGAGACCGTCGAGAAGGTGTTGAAGGAGAGAAAACAGAAGGCCATGTTCTTTATCGACCTGGGTGAGCGGCGCAACTTCGATCCGCGAATCAACGGGCTCGACAACGTCTACCTCTATAACATTGATGACCTTAAAGGGGTTGCGGAGCAGAACCTGCAAGAGCGATCCAACGAGGCGCAAAAGGCCGAGGATATCGTGGAAGAGGAGGTGGGCGGGTTCCTCCGCTGGCTGGACTCGCTGGATCAGGTGCCGACCATCGTGGCGCTGCGCCAAAAAGTGGAGGAGATCCGGCGCGGGGAGCTGGAGAAGTCTCTGGCCACGAGCCTCAAAGGGCTTTCGGAAAAGGAGAGACAGGCGTTGGAGGATATGACCTCCGCCATAGTGAGCAAGATACTGCACGCGCCGATCACGCGCTTGAAACAGCAGCCTGAGGACCGGGACGAGGCCTTATATATCGACGCGCTGAAGAAGCTGTTCGATCTGGAGGAAAAATGATGGAGGCTCGTTATTCGTTAATCGTTATTGGTTATTCGTTGGCCCGAATTGGCGCATTTACGATTAGCGAGTATACGAGTAACGAGTAACGATGGACGTGATCCGCATAGGGACGCGGGGGAGCGCGCTGGCCTTGGCTCAGGCCGGCTCGGTCAGGGGAAAGTTGGAGGAACGATACCCCGGCGTCAAGGTCGAAACTGTCACCATCAAGACCAGCGGCGACCGCTTTCTCGATACGCCGATCAAGGCGATCGCGGGAAAAGGGGTCTTCGTGAAAGAGATCGAGGAGGCGCTGCTCAGCGGAAAGATCGATCTCGCGGTTCACTCGATGAAGGATCTGCCGACGGAGATTCCCGCGGGGCTGGTGCTCGCGGCTATTCCCGAGCGGGAGGATCCGCGCGATGTGCTGGCGAGCGCGGGTCGAAGGACGCTGAAAGATCTGCCGCCGGGGGCGAGAATCGGCACCGGCAGCCTGCGGCGCCGTGCCCAGATCCTGCACCATCGGCCCGACCTGGTGGTGGAGCCGATTCGCGGGAACATCGATACCCGGCTGAAAAAGCTGGAGCGGGGCGAAGTGCAGGGGCTGGTGATGGCGGCGGCCGGGCTCAAGAGAATAGGGTGCGAGAGCAGGATCAGCGAGTATCTCGCTCCGCAAATATGCGTCAGCGCGGTCGCCCAGGGGGCGCTGGGATTGGAGTGCCGGGATGGAGATCCGGTGATGGATCAGATTGCGTTCTTGCACTACCCTCCGACTGCTTTGCAGGTGCTCGCGGAGAGGGCGTTTCTCAAGAGATTGGGAGGAGGCTGTCAGATACCGGTCGGCGCGCGCGCCTGGACGGATGATGATCAGATGCGACTTCTGGGCGTGGTCTGCGAGGTCGAAGGAAAGCGCTTGTATAAAGGGGAGATCGCAGGAGCAGCCAGCGATGCCGAGCGGCTCGGAGAAGAGCTGGCGGAGAGGCTGTTGAAAGACGGCGCCGAGGAGATTCTCGCGCTCGAAGAAGGGCTCTTCGTCCATGGCAACGACTAAGGCGAAGCTCTCTAAAGACTCCAGGCCTCTTTCCGGCCGGCGCCTCGTCATTACCCGAGCCCGGTCTCAAGCCGGCGCCTTCGCGGCCGCCCTCGAGGAGCTGGGGGCGGAGGTGATCGAGTTTCCGACCATAGAGATCGTCCCACCGCAAAGCTACGGTCCTCTGGACCGCGCGATCCGCGAGATCCGCACATATCACTGGATCATCTTCACGAGCGCCAACGGGGTCGCCCACTTTTTCGCGCGCTGGCGGCAGAGCGCGCGCCGGGCCGAGGATTTCAACGGGATCAAAGTCGCGGCTATCGGGCCCGAGACGGCGAAGAGCCTGGAGGCGAAGGGTCTCCGCGCGGATCTGGTGCCGGGCGAGTTCCGGGCGGAGGCGATCCTTAAGGAGCTGGCGCCCGAGGAGATGCGCGGCAAGCGGGTGCTTTTGCCTCGGGCCGCTCAGGCGCGCGACGTCCTGCCCGACACGCTGCGGGAGCGGGGCGCCGAGGTCGACGTCATCGAGGCCTACCGGACGGTTCAGGCCGGGAGCGACGCCGGGGTGCTGGAAGGGCTGCTGCGGCGGCGTGAGGCCGACATGATTACCTTCACCAGCTCCAGCACGGTTACCAATTTCGCCGCTCTCCTGGCGGAACGGGACATGCGAGAACTTTTGTCCAACGTTGCCGTCGGCTGCATCGGTCCGATCACCCAGAAGACAGCGTGGATGTGGTTTCGAAGGACTATACGATTCCGGGATTGACCAAGGCGATAGTGGAATATTTTAAGAAGCGATAGGCGTTAGGCGATAGGAAGATTGGGAAAAAGGATTGCTATGGCGCTCTTTAAGTTTGTTTTAACTATTGCCTAATGCCTACTGCCTAATGCCTCGATCTGGAGGTTCTCATGGAATTTCCGAAATACCGTCCCAGGAGGCTCAGGAAAAACGAGCTCCTGCGCAACATGGTGCGCGAGACGAGCTTGAGTGCCGCGAATCTCATCTATCCTCTTTTTGTCGGGCCGGGAAAGGACAGGGCGCAGCCGGTCTCTTCGATGCCGGGCGTGGCCCAGCTTTCCGTAGATCGCGTCGTGAGAGAATGCCAGGAGGTCCGCTCCTTGGGCATTCCCGCGGTGATCCTCTTCGGCATTCCGGAGCGCAAGGACCCTGCGGGCTCCGAGGCCTACTCGGACGGAGGCGTGGTGCAAAAGGCGATCCGGGAGCTGAAGGAGAAGGTGCCCGGCCTGCTGGTGATCACGGACGTCTGCCTCTGCGAGTATACGGACCACGGCCACTGCGGGGTGATCAAGAACGGGGATGTCGATAACGACAGTACCGTGGAGCTCCTCGCCAGGGAGGCGCTTTCCCATGCGCGCGCCGGAGCGGACGTCGTCGCGCCGTCGGACATGATGGACGGACGGGTGGGCGCCATACGCAAGATTTTGGACGACAACGGTTTTTCCCAGGTCGCGATCATGGCCTACGCCGCGAAGTATGCCTCGGGTTTTTACGGCCCGTTCCGTGAGGCTGCGGAGTCGACGCCCCGGTTCGGCGACCGCCGCTCGTATCAGATGGACCCGGCGAACGCCGACGAGGCCTTGCGAGAGGTCGAGATGGATATTCGCGAGGGGGCGGACATCGTCATGGTGAAGCCCGCCATGGCCTACCTCGACATCGTCTACCGCGTCAAGCAGAAGTTCGGCTATCCGGTAGCCGCCTACAACGTGAGCGGCGAATACTCGATGATCAAGGC
>JACPDC010000101.1 GCA_016184235.1 Deltaproteobacteria bacterium
CTTGTAATTGATGGGGATCTCTTCCCCGTCGCTCCTGAGAACCTTGGTATCGACCTGAGCAAAATTATTTTCCAGGCGCTCCCGCGTGTAGAGGATTTTTTCGTTCCTATAGGTTTCTATCTGCCCCACGTAAGAACCCTCCACGAAGTTGGTAAAGACGGGGACAAACTCCTGCTTTCTGGCGGCATGGCGCTGCCAGTGCTGGCCGAGCGATCTCCTGGCCATCTCCTCGAAATCAAACCGCGCCCCGATGATTTGACGCAGCCGCTCCCGCCTCTCCTTCTTCTTGGCATCGAGCTGGAGTCGAGGGTCCTTCAAGACCCCGACCACGTTCTCCACGGTGTTCTTCACCTCCGTGGTCACAGACCCTGCCCAGAGCCGATCCGTCCCGCCCGAACACGCAACCAACACCAAGATCGCCGCGACCTGTATTTTGTTTCGTCTGCCGGTCATAACTCACCCTCGCATAGATTTTTGCCGACTAGATTTCGCGCCCCGTCATCTCTCCAACTGCTGCTCTCGCAAGCGCCTGTTCTCTCTTCGCAGCCGTTCCAACTCGGCCTGGTTGGCGTCGACTTGGCGCTGCGGGCCTTGCCCCTGTGCCATCAACTGGTCACCGATCAGGGCGCCGGCGATCAAGCCCACGGGCCCGCCGATCGCAGCGCCGGCCGCCGCGTGGCCCACAGTGCTGCCGATGATCGCGCCGCTACCGGCGCCGATGAAGCCTCCGACCAACCCGCCCTGCTCCCTCTGGGTTAGGGGAGCGGAACAGGCGGAGAGCGCCAAACCAAGCAACAGCGTCACCAATAGAAATAGAGTTTTCTTTGCCATCCCAAGGCCTCCTTTCGTTTCACCTGTTGGCTCTAGAGCCTTCGTTCCTGCGCCGACCTATCGATCCTACCGTTGTTATTCACTGCCCCTGCTGAAACGCCTGAAAAATCATCTGAGCGGCTGCGGCTTCAAGGTTGTCCACGAGAAAGCGGTCCGGTATTCGACCGTAGCCGCCGTTGTCCCCAAAGGCCGCGTAGAGCGGGTCCACGTCCAGGCCGTACTCCCGGACGATCCGGCAGCAGAGATACACTTTTACGTTTTCGTACAGCTCGGACTCCCCGACCCTCGCTTTAACCGCGGCGCGAACCTGATCGTAATTGGTCAGACAATGACGGGCGTAAGACCACAAAACCCGACCTTTGACTTCGTAGCCAGAATAACCTTGGCCTGGCTCCGAGAAGCGCTGTCTAGCCCCTTCGACAAGTGCTCGCCGGTCGGGGATCGGTTCGATCCGAAGGCTTGCAATCAACCTTCCCAACTCCTCAACCACAGCACCCCTTTTCTGCTCCAGAAACGGAGCCGAACTGAAAGGCTTGGAATAAGAGCGCTGGTGAATCGGTTCCATATTTAGCTCCTTGTCCCGTTTCCGAGAAAGCGATTTCCGTTGACCCCTAGCTCTTTTGAGCAAAGCCTATACCAACGGCGTAAACGAACATAAGCTGCTGAATTATCAAGCCTCTTCGTAGATACGAATTTTCAGAAATTTGCCTTTATGAAGGCTGTTTCATACTTTATTGGAGGGAAATCCCTACAGCTTCGTTCGCTCTATCTCCGGCAGTTGGAACCAGGAGATCGGCTTTGAACTCCTTTACGACTGAATCAACAACTGCCCCGAGATTCTTCTTCTCTCGGAAAACCGCCCGCTGTCTGGCCGCGCTGGTACCGCGCCGGATCATGTGCTTCAAGTAGAGGAGCTCTTCGTAACTATTCAAACGCCGAGCCACGGGTGTCACCCGCTCTATCAAATCCGAGATGTCCTCGGAAATTTTTCGCCGCGCGCCATCTTCGTTGATGATAATGACTCCCTCAAGCCCGTCGCGCGCCGCGATCCATTGGTTCTCCGGGGCGATCCAGTAGCGTCTCATGGGAATCACTTTCGACCGCGCGCCGCTCCTAAAACCCTCATCAATCCACACTACCAGCGCCTGGATGAGGGCGATGACCGCCAAGGTTTCGGAAAGGGACGGCATGGCATCACAGATACGAAATTCCAGCGTGCCGTAGGCGGGATTCGGCCTTATGAACCAATAGAGATCCTTCAGCGAGGCAATCGCCCGGACCTGTAAAAGAGTGTCACAGTACCTCTCAAATTCCTGCCAATTCAAAAAATAGTAAGGCAACCCCGAAATGGGGAAGGACTCCATGACGCCAACCCTACAGGACTGTAGGCCGGTATCGGCGCCTTCCCAATAGGGGGAGCTCGCAGATAACGCCAACAGATGGGGGAGATAGCGGATGGCTGAATTCGATATGGCAATAGCCTTCTCGCCGCTCTCGACGCCGACGTGCACATGCAGGCCGTATACGGTGAGGCGGCGCGCGAGCCATTGAAATTTCTCGAGGAGATAGCGGTAGCGCTCACTTGGAAATATCCTACGGTCTGTCCAGCGCTGAAACGGATGGGTGCCCGCGGCGCATAGCTCGACCCCCATATCGAGGGCCGCCGAACGAAGTTGGGCGATCCGTTTCTCCAGGAGCCAGCGGCACTCCTTGACGTCCCGGCAGATCCCCGCCTCGACCTCGACCATGGACTGGGTGATCTCTGCCTTGACGCCCTCGACGCCCTGTTTTCGGCAACGCTCCAGCAGCCCGATAGACTGAGACATGAGATCCCTTGTATCAGGGTCGATAAGCTGGAGCTCTATCTCGATCCCGAGGGTCGGCCCCGGCGATCCGGCAAACTCTATAGCCATGGATCTCTAACCCGTATTTTGCGGAGCCTTTCGCAGGCCCTCAGAAGATCAGATCGATGAGCCCGCCGCCGACCGCGTTTTTCTATCTCGCGCTCACCCGCTCGTCGGATTCGCCCGGCACGCTTGCCCCGGCGTGCGGTCCCGTACCGGCAGAGGCGGAAGCGGAGGAAATTCCCTCTCTATAGACCAGGATTTCCACGCGACGGTTCCTGCTCCGCCCCTCCCGGTTGGCGTTGTCCGCCAATGGGGCGCCTTTGCCGTACGACACGGCGAACACGCGCAGCGGATCCATCTTTTTCTGAGCGATCAGATACCTGGCGACGCCCTCGGCCCGCTTTTTTCCCAGCTCGTAGTTATAATCTTCCGATCCGACGCCGTCGGTATGCCCGGCCACGAGGAAGACCGCGCTATTCATCTCCTCCACATCACCCTTGAGATCGCTGAAAAAGGCGTCTATCTCCTTTTTCGCCCGATCGGTCAGGGAGGAGGAGTTGAAGGCAAAATTCGCGCCTTCCCTGAGATCCAGAACAAAGCGCCGCTCCAATCGGAGGTTGCCGAGGCTCACGAGGGCCTTTTCCGCCTTGGCATCAACCTGGCCGATGCGTCCCTCGGCGCCTGAAAGTCGATTTCCCACTTGGCCAAGCTGACCTTCCGTGTTAGAGACCCGCCCGGCCAGAGGGCTCAGCTGCTCGTTAACCCAGTCGCGTGTCGCCACACAGCCCGGAATGGCAACCAGAATCCATGCAAGAACGAACCAATAGATACGTTGCGTTTTCATTCTGCGCCTCCTGTTTTGTCTGTTTCGGTCATTACCTTTTGTCCGTTTGCCAATGTCCTAGTTAGTCGCCTGTAGACTTTCCGGACCCCTTGCCGCGGCCGGTACCACCAGCGCTGCTCGAGCTGCTCCCCGATACGCCGTAGGCATGTCCACGGCCTGTGGTGATACCGCTCTCAGCACCACCTACCGAACGCCCAGAACCGGTCACGATCCCGTCACCTCCCTCGCTCCGGCCGGCGGCTCCCTGGCCCGACCTTCCCACGCTCCTGCCACTGCCCGTGACCAAGCCGCCCTCCGAAGAACCGACCGGTTGACCACTGGAGCTTACGATCCCCCCCTCGCTGGCAGAGGCTGCTCCCGTCGCCAATCCATGGTTCGCCGATTTGAGACCGCTCACCACCGACCCCAGCTTAAAGCCGAGCTTCTGAGCGATCTGCCCCCAGCCCATATTCTGGCTTCTCAAGGTCAAAACTCCCTGGAGATTCGTGCTCGTGGCGGTCGTGCCCGTACCGCTTGTGATCGTCCCGCCCGTCAACGCGGCTTGAAGCTGCTGCGGTGTCGGCTGAGCGATACCCAGTTGACTCAGTTCCTGCTTGGCCAATGCTAGGGAAATAAAAACGTTGCCGAAGCCCATCTTCCCGGTGGGGGGCGTGATGGTGGTAGTTGTGGTGGTGACCGGTGCGCTACCCGGTGTGCTGCCCGGAGCGGTCCTGGTCAAGACAATCGGTGTCCCACTCCTCAGTCCAGTGACAACTGCTCTAGCATCAGCGCCGAGAAAAGAATTGAACTCAGCGCTGAGCTTATCCGTGACCTTCACCTCTCCCAGCGTACCCGCCATCCGATCCATACGAGCAGCCTCCGTAGTCAGGGAATCGCCCCCTTGGGTCTGGGCTTGCGCCCGGCCGGGCCCGACGCCGGCTGCCAGAGCCAGCGCGAGAAGAAACATCATCGACGACGTTGAAGCGACTCTTGCTTTCATGGACTGGTCCTCCCTGGTTCCTGTCTTTAGGCCCCGTTCAGAATTTTCTCCGTCTGTAAGATAATTTCCGTCGCGGTAGCGCGGTCCTTAAAAAAGAACCCCTGCTTGGCCACCGTGCGGATGCGCGTGGTCTTGGGACTCACCGCCTCAAGCTCGACTTCAATCTGCCGGTCAGCACCGCTGGCCGCGATGACTCTGCCTTGCTCCGTCTTCTCTTTGCTCTCGATTTTGATTCCCATACGGTCAAGGGCTGCCAGCGCAGCGGTCTCTACTTTAGGGAGAGGCGCGCTGACTGTCCGGTAAGCCGTTCCGTCCAATGTGTAGGCGACTGCGGTCCCGGTCCCCACACCCGCCCCTACGCCGAAGAGAGTGAGCCCCATGGCGGCACATCCGCTCAGCGACGCCAGGAATGACAGAGCCACCATAGCGATCCTTCCGGGAATGTCGCGTGCCGTCATCATCCCTCCCTAGCCGGGGATCCTTTGCCCGGCTTACCTACGGCGACCGCCGCCGGAGGTCCGCAACGGCTCCTGCGCGGCGACAGCCGGAAAATCCGCTTCCGTAAACTCTTTGGTCTTTTCCACTGCCGCCTCGCGCGCCGCGAGCACGCGGATCTGTCCCACCTGCTTGCTATAGGTCTTGACCAACCAGACCCTTCCTGTGAGCCGGTTTATCTTATAGGCCGCATCCACCGGCCCGTTGGGAGGCGTGATCGTATAAAGCCCCCCGAGCATTAAGAAGACGACAAAGAAAGCGATTGCACCGCTGATGAACCACACCAATTTTTCTCTCATAGGACGCTCTCCTTTGATATCAATACTCGCCTTGCTGCCGTCTCATCCGTTCCAGGTCTTGACGTTGTCGGTCCAGCTCCGCCTGGTTTCTCCGGATCTGCTGGTCCTGACGCTGGTTCTCGATCTCCTGCCCCTGCATCTGGTCGCCGACCAAAGCGCCGGCACCGAGCCCGAGCCCACCGCCGATGAGAGCTCCTGCAGCCGGACGGCCGACAGCGCTGCCGATAAGACCCCCTGCGGCGGCGCCGCCGAGGGTTCCTATGCCTGCCGCCTTCTCCCGCGTTGACAACGGTCCGCCAGCGCATCCGGCGCCGATTAGAGCCGCCGAGACAGCCGCGAAAACAATTCTCTTCAGTCGATTTTTGGCCCTATCCATTTCCCTCTCTCCTCCTTTCTCCCTTACAGCCATGCTCGGAGACCAGCCTCATCAAATCTCGCCTGGAAAAAGGCTTCTGCAGGCAGCCGACCTGATACCTTTTTCTCTCCTCGTCCAACCGTGGCCGGAATCGATCCAGGTCCGCGCTTATGTAGATGGTCCCTATTGCGGGATTGTCCGCCCTGACATGGGCCATCATTTCCAGACCGTTTTTCTCCGGCATTTCAATGTCGGTGATGACCAGATCCGGCTTAAAGAGCAGATAGGTGCCGTATCCAGCCGCTCCGTCGCCAGCCCACATCACCTGATGGCCGTCAAACTCCAGCATCTGCTGGACTAAAAAGCCCCATATGGGGTTATCGTCTACAACTAGAATTTTCGTATCTTTCACTTCTTTCACTACTTTCCTGGACCACCGGTAAAACAGTCTGGCAAGGACCGTACCAGATGCCGATCATTGGAATAACTTATTGATTTCAAACAGATGTTTCTGAGCAGCGCAAACTTGAGGCCGTTCAGTTGTGAAGGGATTTTCCTACAGCAAAGTGGAGGAAATTTGCCAGCCGAGGGGCGGCGCCTACAGCTTATTTCGACTTCTTAAAATCATCCGCTTTGAGCCCGTGTTTTTTCAGCAGGTCGTAGAAATCAGCACGATACTTCCCGGCCAGCTTTGCTGCCTGGCTCACATTTCCTTGGCTCATTTGTAATAGATGGCAGATATAGTCCTTCTCAAAGGCGTCTCTCGCCTCCTTGAGAGGCTTTAGTGTCTCTTGGGATATCTCGCTCGTTCCAACGGTCCCGGCGGCTTCTCGAGGGACGCTCTTTGTCTGGAGAATGAGTTGTTCGCCGATCACGTTCTGCTGCGTCATGGCCACGGCATACTCCATGGCATTCTCCAGCTCGCGCACGTTGCCGGGCCAGTCGTAAAGCATAACCCTCTGCATGGCCTGGGGCGTCAGCCCCTTGATCTCTTTCTTCATCTGGTGGCCGAGCTTCTTCAGAAAATAGTCCACTAAATGGGGGATGTCTTCCCTTCTCTCCCTTAGAGGAGGCAGGCGAATGGGAATAACGTGGATCCTGAAAAAGAGATCTTCCCGGAAGGCGCCGCTTTTGACTTCTTCTTCCAGTTCCTTCTTGGTCGCCACGATGACCCGGACATCCACCGCCACCGGTTTTTCGCTGCCGAGGGGATAGAACTGCCGCTCCTGCAGGACCCGCAGCACCTTGGCCTGGGTCGAGGCCGGCATGTCGCCGATCTCGTCGAGGAAGACGGTGCCCTCGTGGGCCTGGGTAAACAAGCCCTTGGTGGTCCGTATCGCCCCTGTGAATGCTCCCTTCTCGTGGCCGAAAAGCTCGCTTTCCAGCAAGGTCTCGGGCAGGGCGGCGCAGTTGATGGCCACGAAAGGACGCTCTTTGCGCGCGCTGGCGAGGTGAGTGGCTTTGGCAATGAGTTCTTTGCCTGTTCCGCTTTCTCCGTGGATGTACACGGTGGAGTCGGTCTTGGCGATTCGGGAAACCGTCTCCAGAATCTCCTGCATCTTGTCGCTCTTGGCCACGATGTTGGCGAAATCGTATTTTTCCTCCAACAGCCCTTTCAGCCTCTTGACCTCGGAAGTAAGGCGTCGCTTCTCCAGCGCCTTTTCGATCTGCAGAAGGAGATCGCGAGACTCAAAAGGTTTGGTGACGTAGCTATAGGCTCCCCTTTTCATGGCCTCAACGGCGCTCTCAATGCTTCCGTGGCCGGTAAGGATGATAACCGGCATTTCCGGATTGATGGCATGGAACTCCTGCATTAGCGAGATGCCGTCTTGCCGGACGAGCCGGAGATCCACGATGGAGAGATCGAAGGGCTGCCCCTTGACCGCCTCCAGCGCATCCTCTTCTCTCAGCGCCGTGGCCACCTCGTAATCGACCGATTCGAGCCTCATCTTGACCGTTTCGACGAGGTTTTTATCATCATCGACTACTAGAATCTTACCTGAAGGCATGAGGACTGCTATCGCTCCTTTCCCCGTTTTCGCTCTTCAATCTCGATGTCCACCTGCTTCGACTGATCGAGCATTTGGTTTAACTTCTCGTTCGTCTGGCTTAGCTTCTCGGTCATCTGAAGAACTCCCACCCAGGCCTTGGCCTGCTCGACCAGAGGGCTTTTAGGGTATTCGCTGATTAGCTTTCTGAAGAAGCCCATAGCCTTGCGGTAGTCCTTCTTGGGATTTCCCGCATGGGCGTACACCAGCCCCATGTTGAAGACCGCCTCGTCGGCGGGGGCGCTGTCGGGATGCAGCGACAGGGTCCTCTGGCTCTCCCTGAGGGAGCCCTCGTAATCTCCTTGAGCGAGCAGCTGTCGCCCGTGCAGCATCGACTCGTCGGCCTCCTGACGATTTTGCATCTCCTTTACTAAAGCGCAACCCGAAGGAGAAAGAAAAATCACGCAGGCAACAAAAATATAAAGGTACTTCCCTCTCCTGCTTGGCTTTCTACCCATACCTTCCCACCGTGTGATGTCACAATGTGCTTGACGATGGCCAGCCCCAGTCCCGTCCCTTTGATGCGATAGGAACCCGCGAAGGCCGCCTGCTGAAACTTATCAAAAACCGCAGCGAGATTCTCGGCCGGGATGCCGGGACCGGTATCCGCCACCGAGACTTCAACCACTCCGTCCTTTTGCCGGGCCGAGACCGTCACGGTACCCCCGTCTGGGGTGAACTTGACCGCGTTCCCGATCAAATTCCTCAAGGCCTGGAGGAGCTTTTCGCCGTCCACTTTGACAATGGGCAACTCCTTGTCGATCTTCGGCTCCACCCTGATTCTCTTGGCCTCGACGAGAGGCGCTATCTCCGTCATGGCCCTGTCGATCAAAGGGGCGAGGCTTGTCGGCTCAAAGTTGTAAACCATCATCCCGCCTTCCATCTTAGACAAATCCAGCAGAGAATTGACCAGGCCGATCAGCCGCTCGCTCTCCTCTGCCAGGATCGTCAGCAGCTTCCTTTGCTTGTCCGTCACCGTTCCACCGACCCCGTCAAGCAGAAGGCCGGCCCCTTCTTTTATGGACGTCAGAGGAGTACGCAGCTCATGGGACATCGAAGAGAAGAATTCGGATTTCATTTTGTCCAGATCCCTGAGCTTGCGGCTCATGGAGTTAAAGGCGCCGGCCAGCTCCCCTAGCTCCGGCGGCGAGGCGATGTTCAACTCCCCCTCAAAGTCCCCTTGGGCAATCTCTCTGGTCTTCCGCTTTAAGAGCGAGACGGGCCGGGTGATGCTCCTGGTGATAAAAAACGAGATGGCGATGACGAAAACAAGCGCGCCCCCGGTGATCAGCAGAGCCACCCGGCCGGCGTTGCTTCCGGCCTCGGCCAATTTTTGGATCTTGCCGTAGGTATTCCGCTGGCTGTAGCCTGCCAAGGCTTCCAGCTCCCCCGTGATCCGGTCCGCAACCTTATCCTTTTCCTGCTTGTAGTGCTCGTGGGGATAATCTTCGCGGGCCTTTAAGTATTTCACTTCCTCATCCACGAGATCCTGGTAACGTTGATGAGAGTCCCTGACCCGGGTCAAGAAGCCCCCGGCTCGAGCATCCGCGAGGGCCATGGCCTCGTCCAGAAAGAGCTCGAAGTCGCTCTTGAAAAGGAGAAACTGATCATAGAGGGCATCGTCCTTGGTAATGAGGAATCTCCTCTCGTAACGGATCTCCGACAGCAGAACATCGGTCAGTTTCTTCTCGTATTCCAAGACCCGCGTGTCGCTCTCCAGAACGGACCGGGTAATATTGTTGAAGCGCTGGAGCTCGATCACGGCGTAGACGCTTACGCCCAGAATGAGGACAAAAATTCCCAGGTAACCGAGAAACAGGCGGGCGAAGAGAGTTAACTTCATGTTGACGGGTGCGTCCTCTCGGGCTGCGCGGCCGGCGAGGCGCTAAAAATGCGGCCTCTAAGGTTCGGGAAGGCCCTTTTTGTCCGTTTCCACCGCGACCAGCTTCTGGCCGAATTGCTCCAGGCGCTTATCGGCGCTCTGAAAGCTCGACTGCGCGTGACCGAGATGCTTTCCGAGCAGATCGAATTCGTCCCGAAACTTGGAGAAATCCCCTCTGAGCCGGCTGAGATCCTGAAAGATCTCCTTGGCGCGCTCCTCGATCCGCATCCCCCTCAACCCCATGATGATCACCTGGAGATAGGCGTAGAAGCTGTTCGGGGAGACCGGAATGACCCGTTTAGCGAGCGCGTACTGGCTCAAGCCCTTGTCGCTGCCGGCGGAGTCGTCCTTGATAATGGTCTCATAGTAGACATTTTCGGCGGGGATATACATCAGGGCAAAGTCGTAGGTCCCTTCGTCGGGGAGGATATACTTGCTGGCGATCGCGTCGATGTGCTTCTTCACGTCGGAGACAAACTGTCTTCGCGCTCTTGCCTTCTCCTCCTCCGTCCCGCCCTCCAGCATGCGCCTGAAGTTCTCCAGCGGAAACTTGGAATCCACCGGGACCAGGGAGTCGCCGAGGCGAATGACGGCGTCCACCTTCTCGCCGCTCTGGAAGGCGTGTTGCGTCGTGAAGTGGTCCGGCGGGAGGATCTGCGCCAGGAGGTCTCCGAGGAAAAATTCCCCCAAGCCTCCTCTCAGCTTGGGGGCGCGGAGAATCTCCTGCAGCGACGCGATGTCTTTGCCGACGTCATAGATCTTTCGGTTCGCCTCCTCCAGGCTGCCGAGGCTCTTCTGCACGCTGCCCACGACCCGGGCGGCGTTGTCGAGCCTCTCTCCCAGACTCTGCTGCGTCTTTTGCAGAACCTCCGAGCTCTCCTTGAGCCGCTCGTTCACGTTGCTCAGGAGCTGCCCCAACTGCTGATGGATGAGCTGGGTGCTGCTGTCCACGACCTGCGTGACCTGCCCGCGCAGCTGGTCGATCTGCTGCTGGACCAGCAAGAGGGATTGGTCCCCTTTTTTCTCCGCCAAGAGAGACTGCAAGCGGCGCAGGAAAAGCCAGGCGAGAGCCGCGAAACCGAAAAGCAGGAGAAAAATCCAAGCTATCGGATGAAGCGATTCCACGCTTTAGAATATCGGCGTTAGAGAAGCCGCAAGGCGTATTCCAGGATCTCGCTGAGCTTGCGGATCTGGGTGGCCCGCATCGATCTTTCTTCAGGCGGCGAGGAGAAATATTGGTCTAGGCTGCGCTTGAGGTTCCATTCCAGGAGCTCCACGCATTGCTCCATGCTGACCTTTTCCGTTCGGCGGCGCCTCGCCTGGTAGAGCTCCTTGAGTCGAATCACCCGGCCCATTGTGGCGTAGCTTAAGGAGTAGACAGCTATCTGTCAAGGGGAAGGGCAAATT
>JACPDC010000404.1 GCA_016184235.1 Deltaproteobacteria bacterium
CAGGCTCGCTACTGGATGGAAGTTCTCCTGGAGGCGGCGGAAAGACTGGATATTCAGGCTGATCTGTACACGGCTTTTAATGCCGGCGCGCACCTCGTGAGCGCCCATCGGCTCGATCCGTCGCGAAACTACAGCTGGGAGGAGATCTGCGATCGGTGGCTCAAGTCCTACTGCGGGGAGGAGCACGGACTTAAGTATTTCGGCGAGCACGGCTACTGCAAGCTCGGCAAACGGACCGCGGAGCAGAGCTATCCTCGGCTTTTCCACAAGGGGCGAATTCCGCTCTACCTGGAGCACTTCATCGGGGCGGGAGAAGATGTCAAGAAATTTACCGACGAGCACAATATTCCGTGGGATACCTCAGACTATATTCCACTGACGGAGTGGCGTCCCTGCCCGGCCCAGACAGAGAGCCCGGCGGAGTACGATCTTTTTGTGGTCAACCACAAGGTGCCTTTCCTGACCCTTTCGATCACCAGTGAGAACCCGTGGCTCGTGGAGCTGGCCCACCGTAATGCCAAGGTCTTCCCCGTGGGGATGAACGCGGCGACGGGGAGCCGCAAAGGGATCGCGCAGGGAGATGAGATCGAAATCGAAACGCCGGGCGGGAAGAAGGTCCGGGCCATTGCGCGCCTGACTGAGGGAGTTCATCCGGAATGTTTGGCCGTTTCCGCCATTCTCGGGCGCTGGGTCACCGCCAATGACAGCGTCCGTGGGAAAGGGATCCACTTTAACAGCCTTCTGGAATATACCGTCGACCGCCTGGATACCTTATCGGCCGCGCTGGACGCCTGTGTGAAGGTGAAGGTGAGGAGGGTAGGCGGTTCAGGGCAAAAAGAGGCCGACATTGGCCCGTAGCCTTCTTGCCCGCGGCTTGGCTTACTGTCCGAGCCTTCGCCAGTTTTTCAGGATTTCCAGAGCGGCGAGTCTGCCCGAGGCGCCCATGACGCCGCCGCCGGGATGGGTCCCCGCGCCGCAGAGGTAGAGATTTTCTATCGGCGTGCGGTATTGGGCCCAGCCGCGCACCGGACGCATGAAGAAGAGCTGGTCCAGGGAAAGCTCCCCATGGAAGATGTTTCCTTCGGTCAGCCCGAACTCCTGTTCCAGATCCCAGGGCGTGACCACCTGGCGGTGTAGGATGACGCTTTTCAAATTCGGCGCGTACTGGCTCAAAGTGTCAACGACGGTATCTCCGAACTCCTCCCGCCGGTCGGGCCAGCTTCCCTCTTTCAAATGATACGGCGCGTATTGGACGAAGATCGACATCACATGTTTTCCAGGCGGCGCCATGGAGGGATCGATCGTCGAGGGGATGACGATGTCCAGGTAAGGCCGGCGCGAGAAGCTCCCATACTTCGCGTCGTCGTAGGCCCGCTCCAGATAATCGATGGAAGGACTGATGGATATGGCGCCGCGCAGATGCGGCCCTTCGCCCGGAAGAGCGGCAAAGTCGGGCAGGGCGTCCAGGGCCAGATTGACCTTCCCCGAGGAGCCGCGCATCCTGATCTGGCCTATCTGCCTGACAAACTCGGGATCGAGGTGAGTCGGCTCCACCAACTTCAAAAAGGTCCGCTTCGGATCCACCGCGGAAGTGACCACCCGGGCATGGATCTCCTCGCCGCTCTCCAGCGCCACTCCGGTGGCGCGCCCCTCTTTGACAAGGACCTGAGCCGCTGCCGCCTCGGTTCTAATCTCCGCCCCGTGACTCCGGGCGGCTCCGGCGAGAGCGCCGCTTACGCTTCCCATGCCTCCGCGCGCCCATCCCCATGAGCGGAAAACCGCGTCGATCTCTCCCATGTAGTGATGGAGGAGAACGTAGGCGGTGCCGGGAGACCTGGGACCGAGGAAGGTGCCGATGATGCCGCTCGCGGACATCGTCGCCTTGAGCACCTCGGTTTCAAACCACTCGTTGAGATAATCAGCCGAGCTCATGGTCATGAGCTTCGTCAGATCGTAGAGCAAATGGGTTCCGAGCTTGCGAAAGTGGCGCCCGAGACGCACGAGCTTGAGAAGCTCGCGAGGGTGGAGCGAGGTGGGGTCGGGCGGCACCATGGCGAGCAAAGGCTTTACCGCCATAGCCATCTGGTGCATGAGCCTGCCGAACTGGTCGTAGGCCTCGGCGTCCGTCGGCGAATGGCGCATGAGCTCGCGGCGCGTCTCAGCATGATCGGCCCAGCGCGCTAGGTAGTTGCCGTCAGGGAGCGGCGTGAAGGTAGACTCCAGAGGGATCACTTCCAGCCCGTGCTTCGCCAGCTCCAGCTCGCGGATCACTTCCGGCCGGAGGAGGCTCACGACATAAGAGCAGACCGAATACTTGAAACCGGGGTAGATCTCTTCGGTCACGGTGGCGCCGCCGATCACATGGCGGCGCTCCAGCACCAGCACCTTTTTTCCGGCCTTGGCCAGGTAGGCCGCGTGCGTGAGCCCGTTGTGGCCCGCGCCGATAATGATGACGTCATATTTTGTCACAGCTTTTATTTGCTTAAAGCAGCATTTTTGGTAATTGTCTAGGGGAAGTCAATGAGCAACATTTACAACGGACCTCGGGGAACGCGCTTTCGGCTGCGGCCGATGGAGCAGTGCTTAAACCGAACCTTTTCGTCTCTACGTCCGCAGCCTCGCTCGCGCTCCCCTCGGCCCTACTTTTATTGAGCTTATGCCGATCGGGACGCCATTTCACTCGCGCACCTCCGCCCTCTGCGTCAGCCACAACTGGCGCGTCTGGTCCGGCTATCTCGTGGCCAGCTCCTA
>JACPDC010000405.1 GCA_016184235.1 Deltaproteobacteria bacterium
GGAATCCCCAGTTTTTCCAGCTCGGCGTGCCGGAAGAAGGTCGTGCCGCTGCCGCGCCGGTTCGGATAGACTTTCTCCTGCTCCGTCAGCTTGACGCCGCTGCAGTTGACCAGCCAAACGACAGGGACGTTCAGTCGCTTGGCCATATCGGTAACTCGCAAAATATTGTCCGCCTGGCCGGCGATCCAGGCGCCTGCCATCACCTTGTTGTCAAAACCGATCACAACGGCCCATCGGCCGTTGATTCTGCCCAGCCCATCGACGACGCCGGTGGTTCCCGACTCTTCGTTCGCCGGGTCGTAAAGGGTGTGCAGCGGGCACCAGGTGCCGGCGTCGAGCAGGTGCTCCAGCCGCTGATAAACGGTCCATTCGCCCCGCTTTTTCAGCACCTCGGCGGGCAGGCCGGCCTTTTTGACTTTCTCTACTGCCTCGGCGATCTCCTTCTCCGCCCCTTTGATTTGCTGTACGTTCTCCCGCATCCTTTGCTTCAGGCCGTCGGACAAAGGCTTCCCGAATTCTGCCATCTTTTCAAAATAGGGTCGCATAATTTTAATCGTTCGAAACGTTTAAGCCGTTTGAAATGTTCGAGTGGTTCAGAAGCCGGTTAAACGGATCAAACGACTCGAACGACTTGAACTGCTCGAACAAAGCGCATTGTGTTATCGATTCGCCTTTCTGTAGCCCAGGGCGTCCTGGGCGATGATGAGCTTCTGGATATTCGACGAGCCCTCGACGATCTGGTACGACTTGGCGTCGCGCAGATAGCGCTCTACGGGGAACTCCGTCGAGTAGCCGTAGGCCCCGAGGATCTTCAGGGCCGCGTCGGCGTTGAAGGCGGCGGTCTCCGCCGCCGCGTACTTCGCTATCGAGGTCTCCAGGGTGTTGGGTCTATGCTGATCGGCGAGCGAGGCGGCGCGGTAGACCAGCAGGCGCGCCGACTCTTCCTGGACGATCATCTGCGCGATGGTGTCCTGGATCATCTGAAATTGGCCGATCTTCTGGCCGAACTGCTCCCTCTGGTTGGCGTAGCTCACCGCGGCCTCGCGCGCCGCGCGGGCGACGCCGACGGCGCCCGCGGCGCAGCTTAAGCGCGTGTGGCTCAAGTGCCACATGCAGATCTTAAAGCCGTCTCCCTCTTTGCCGACGAGGCCCTGCGGCGGGATATGAAAATTCTCGAAGGTCAGCTCGCCGGTAGGCGAGGCATGCGTGCCCATCTTGTCCAGGTCCCGGCAGCTCACGCCCGGCCCCTTCAGGTCGACGAAAAAGGCCGACATGCCGTGATGCTTCTGTGACTTGTCGGTGTAGGCGAAGACCACCGCCTTGTCCGCCACTGTGGCGTTGGAGATCCAGCTCTTGGTGCCGTTCAGAATATAGCCGTCGCCGTTGCGCACGGCGGTGCTCCTCATCGCCGCCACGTCCGATCCCGCGTCCGGCTCGGTGATGGCGAAGCAACCGATCGCCTCACCGCGAATCAGCGGCGGGATCCATTTCTTTTTCTGCTCCTCGTTGCCCGCCTTGATGAGGGTCAAGGCCGGTCCCGCCTGCATGTTGAGGTAGACGCGGATGGCGCTGTGCACCCGCGCGATCTCCTCGGATATGATCGCCAGGGCCATAAAGCCCAGCTCGGTGCCGCCGTACTGCTCCGGGATCACGCAGCCGTAGAAGCCCAACTCCCCCATCTTCGCGACTAGGTCCTTGCGGAAGACATGTTCCCGGTCATCCCTGGCGGCCGTGGGGGCGATCTCCTTCTCGGCGAACTCCCGGGCCAGCTCCCGGACCGCCGCCAGCTCCTCAGGCAGGTCGAAATTCATCTCAGCCGATCTCCTTTTGAAAGTGCAGCATCTTTCCCTGGGCGAACCCCAGGCGACTGAAGAAATCTTTCATGTCCGGCATGCTGTGGTGCACCAGCGTGAAGACCGTGTTGATGCCGTGGTCTTCGGCGGACGCGGTGAAGCTCTCTATCAATCGCCGCGCGATCCCCTGATGGCGAAAGGCGGGATCGACGCCGATGATCTCGATCCACGCCACCGTTCCGGGCAGGCCGAACTCGAGCTCGCCCGCCCGTCCCAGCATGAAGCCGACCACGCGGCCGTCGATCTCCGCAACCAGGGAAGCCCAATGGGGCCGGATCGCCTCGGAGATCTCGATCCTCTTTCCCCAGTAGCCCTTGCGCGCCACGCCCGTGACCCGCTCCTCTATGTTGACAATGGCCGACAGGTCTTCCTTTTCGAGGTTCCTGATATCGATCTTTTTTTTCATGACCGCACCATCCTTCCCCTATGAAGCCTTCTTGTTGAACGCCGGGGCGCGCTTCTCCACGAACGCCCGGTAGCCTTCCAGAAAATCCGGCATTTCCATGCAGCGGGCCTGCGCCATCGCCTCCATCTCCAGCGCCGTCTCCAGGTCCACTTCCGCCTCCATCCGCACGAGCTCCTTGGTCACGCCCAAGGCGTACAGCGGTCCCTGCTTGAGGCGCCGCGCCAGCTTGTAGGCCTCCTGCATCAGCTGCTCGGGGGCGACCACCCGGTTCGCCAGCCCGATGCGATGGGCCTCGTGGGCGTCGATCGCGTCGCCGAAATAGACTAGCTCCAGGGCCTTGCCCTGGCCGACGATTTTCGGCAGCAGGTAGAGCGCCCCCATGTCGGCGCCGGCCAGGCCGACTCTGGTGAACAGAAAGGCAAACGTCGCCCGCTCCGAGACGATGCGCAAATCGCTCGCCAGGGCGAGCATCGCTCCGGC
>JACPDC010000406.1 GCA_016184235.1 Deltaproteobacteria bacterium
AGTGATGCGCAGACGGGAAGTGCCTGGAGGGACAGTCGGCGGGCGGATTCCCTGGGCAAAGACCCCTTTTTCGAGCAGCCGCTCCGAGAAGGCCATGCACTTTTGCGCATCCCCAATGATGAGCGGCTGGATCTGGCTCTGGCTTTCGCCGAGAGAAAAACCGAGACTCATAAGACCGTCCCTCAAGGCCCGGCAGTTATGCCAGAGCGCGAGCCTGCGCTCCGGCTCCTTATATAAAATCTCAATCGCCGCGATCGCCATCGCCATCACGGCCGGCGGCAGTGCAGTGGTAAAGATAAAACTGCGCGAGCGGTTGATGAGAAGCTCGCGCAGCTTCCGGCTCCCGGCCACATAGGCCCCGAAGCCGCCCAGCGCCTTTCCCAGCGTCCCCATCTGAATCTGGACGCGCTCAACCAATCCGAGCTTCGCCACCACCCCCGCCCCGTTCGGGCCGAAGACGCCGGTCGCATGCGCCTCATCTACCATGACCATCGCGCCGTAGCGCTCGGCCAGCTCGACAATCTCGGCAAGCAGCGCCTCACCTCCATCCATACTGAAGAGCGTCTCGGTGACGATAAGCTTGCGCGCCTTCGCCGGCGCTTTTTTCAGCTCATCCTCCAGCCGGGCTAAATCCGAGTGCGGATAGATCACGCTCTTTGCCCGTGAGAGCCGGCAGCCGTCGATGATGCTGGCGTGGTTGAGCGCATCGCTCAGGATCACGTCCCCCTCGTCCGCAAGAACCGAGAGGATGCCGATATTAGCCTGGTAGCCGGAGTTAAAGACCAGCGCCGCCTCGGTGCCCTTGAGAGCCGCGATCTTCGCCTCCAGCTCCTCGTGCAGCGTCATGTTTCCCGAGATCAGGCGCGAGGCGCCGGAGCCGCAGCCGTAGCGCTCGATCGCCTGGATCGCCGCCGCGCGCAGGGCCGGATGGTTGGCAAGACCGAGATAGTTATTGGAGGAGAAATTCAGCACCTCGCGGCCGTCGAGGATGAGAGTAGCCCCCTGCTCGCCCTCCACCTGGCGCAGTTTTCGGTACAGCCCCTGCTGTTTGAGCCGCTTCAATTCCTCTTCGATGAAATTCCCGGCCATCCCATGTTGACTTATTATAACGATAGGCGCTTATCAACAGAGACTATTTTTGCCATTTTTTTGTTTTTCCTGATATAAAGGACACTGACTTTCCATGGCCAAACCCAAGATCATTTACGCCTGCCAGAGCTGCGGCTACCAGTCGCCCAAATGGCTCGGAAAATGTCCGGACTGCAACCAATGGAACACGCTGGTTGAGGAAAGGATCGAGCGCTCAACGCACCGGCGCGATGAGCTCACCCTCGGGACCAAAGAGGAGCCGGCGCCGATCAATGAAATCTCAACCGCGGAAGAAGGGAGAATCCTCTCCGGCATCGGCGAGTTCGACCGGGTGCTGGGCGGCGGGCTCGTCCCGGGATCGGTGACTCTGATCGGCGGCGACCCGGGCATCGGAAAATCCACTCTTCTCCTCCAGGCCTTTGCCGCGCTCAGCCAAAAAGGGCTCACCTGCCTTTACATATCCGGCGAGGAATCCCCGAGGCAGATCAAGATGCGCGCCGAAAGACTCGGCGTCGCGCCTCCGACTCTTCTTATCCTCAGCGAGACCTCGCTCGAGAAAATCATCGAGCAGATTAAAAAGATCAAGCCGGCGGTCCTGGTGATCGACTCTGTCCAGACCATCTTCACCTCATCCCTCCCCTCCGCCCCCGGAAGCATCGGCCAGGTAAGGGAAAGCTCGGGCTCGATCATCGTGCTGGCCAAAAAAAGCGGCTTGAGCACGTTTCTCATCGGCCACGTGACCAAGGACGGCGCGCTTGCCGGGCCGAGAATGCTCGAGCACATGGTGGATACCGTGCTCTACTTCGAAGGCGAGCGCGGCCACAACTTCCGGGTCTTGCGCGCGGTAAAAAACCGCTTCGGCTCGACCAACGAGATCGGTGTCTTCGAGATGAAGGAGGCGGGGCTGCGCGAGGTCGCCAATCCCTCGGAGCTCTTTCTCTCCGAGAGGCCGCTTCAGGCGCCCGGCTCCGCCGTCGTCTGCAGCATGGAGGGGACGCGCCCGATTCTGGTCGAGCTGCAGGCGTTGGTAAGCCCGACGTTCCTCGCCGTGCCCAGGCGCACCACTATCGGCGTGGATCACAACCGCGTTGCCCTCCTGGTCGCGGTGCTGGAAAAGAAGCTCGGGATCAAGCTCTTCAATAAGGATATCTTTGTCAATGTCGCCGGCGGGGTCCAGGTGGATGAGCCGGCGGTCGACCTCGGCATCATCGCCGCCGTCGCTTCGAGCCACGAGGAAAAAGCGCTCGACCCTCAAGCCGTCTTCTTCGGCGAGGTCGGCCTGGCGGGAGAGATCCGCGCCATCTCTCAGGCCGAGGCGCGCGTCAAGGAAGCGGGAAAGCTCGGCTTCAAGCGCTGCATCCTGCCGCCCAGCAACAGCCGGCAGCTAAACCATATCAAAAGCCCGGAGCTATCAGCTGTCAGCTCGCTCGCAGAGCTCTGGGAGATGATATTTTAGATTTTAGATTTTGGATTTTCGATTTTGGATTCGAACATCACGCTCTTGTGTCGTTAGGTCTGTATCGCTATATTCAGGTTGCTGAAAAACGCCGGAGTGGCGGAACGGCAGACGCGTCGGACTCAAAATCCGATGGAGGCAACTCCGTGGGGGTTCAAGTCCCTTCTCCGGCACCAAGAACGGCAGACGCGTCGGACTCAAAATCCGATGGAGGCAACTCCGTGGGGGTTCAAGTCCCTTCTCCGGCACCAACCCTCTTCCTAAACGCCGCGACCTCCCTGTTTGACCTTCTGTCCCGCCGGAGATATTTTCCCGGTCACATAATTGTTTCTGATCTAGAGCGCGAAGGGAGGCAACGGTATGGCGGAGAAGTCTGATGTGGGGGCACTAGGGATCGGCAAGCCCAGCAAGGCGGTCTACGGCTCGGATCTCGCGGTGGAGGTGCTGCGCGAGCTGGGGATTCGCTACATCGCTTTGAATCCGGGGGCAAGCTACCGCGGGCTGCACGACTCCCTCGTCAACTTCGGCCACGGCGAGCCGCCGGAGATCATCCTCTGCACGCACGAGGAGATCGCGGTGGCCCTGGCGAACGGCTATGCCCGGGCGACGGGCAGGCCGATGGCCACGGGCCTGCACAACATCGTCGGGCTCCAGCACGCGGCCATGGCGATCTTCAACGCCTGGTGCGACCGCACTCCGATCCTCAATCTCGGCGGCGGCGGGCCGCAGGATACCACGCACCGCCGCTCGACCGACTGGGTGCACACCGCCCTGGTCCAGGGCAACCTGGTCAGGGACTTCGTCAAGTACGACGATCAGCCGAACAGCATCGAGGCGCTCCCCGAAGCCTTGCTCAAGGCCTACCGCATCGCCACCGCGGAGCCCAGAGGACCGGTATACGTCTGCCTGGACACGGACGTGCAGGAGCGGGAGGTCAAATCGCCCGTCTTCGTCCCGGACGCGAGCCAGTTTCGCGCGCCCGCGCCGCCCGCGCCCAATCCGGAGGCGCTCCGCGAGGCAGGGGATCTGCTGGCGCAGGCTCAATGGCCGGTGATCGTCGCCGGCGAGCTCGGCCGCAACCCGGAGGCGCTTAAGCCGCTCCGCGAGCTTGCCGAGATGCTTGCGGCTCCAGTGATCGACATGGAGGGACGGTTCGCCTTTCCCAACACCCACCCGCTCAACCTCAGCAACGCGCGCGAGCAGGCGCTCAGCGAAGCGGATGTTGTTCTTGGGCTGGACGTGCCGAGCCTGGGCGTTCCGTTGGGGCCGGCAGTGAGGGAGCGCGAAGCGTTTAAGCCGGCGCTGCGTCCGGGCGCCAAAATCATTCACATCACCCTGCTTGACCTCGAGCGCCAAAGCTGGGTGAGCGACAATATGTGGCTCCTGCCGGTCGCCGTGCCGATTGCCGCGGATACGCTGGTCGCGCTGCCGCAGCTGATCGAGCTGTGCCGCGGCCGGCTGGGAGCGGATGCGAAAAAACGGATCGATGCCAGGCGCGCTAAAGCGGAGGCGATCTTCGCAGAGGCAAAAAAGCGCTCCCAGGCCTGGATCGAGCAGGGCTGGAGCCAAAAGCCGATATCCTCCGCGCGCCTGTTCGGCGAGATCAACGCGCGCGTCAAAGGCAATTCCTGGGCCCTGGTTCATGCCCACACCAGGCGCTGGCGCGAGGCGCTGGACGTG
>JACPDC010000407.1 GCA_016184235.1 Deltaproteobacteria bacterium
TGGCTGAGCGTGGCGGACTCGCCGGTGGTCCCGCAGGGGACGATTCCGTGCGTGCCGTTTTTTATATGGAACTCCACCAGCCCGTCCAGGCTCTCCCAATCCACCGCGCCGTCTTTGAACGGCGTCACTAACGCTACAATCGAGCCGGCAAACATATTTTGTCCTCCCTAAACGAATCGAACTGTTTGAACCGTTCAAACCGTTCGAACCGTTCAAATTTGAATCGTGCCGCGAAAAACCTCTTCCGCTCCGCCGGTCATATAGACGCGATTGTTGTCGCGCCATTCGATCGCAAGATCCCCGCCGCGCAGATGAACCGTGATTTTCTTCTCCGTCTTGCCGGCGAGCGCTCCGGCGACACCCACCGCGCACGCCCCCGTGCCGCAGGCCCACGTTTCTCCCGCGCCGCGCTCCCACACGCGCACCCGGACCTCGCGCGGGCTCAAGACGCGCACGAACTCGGTATTGACCCGCTTGGGAAAGAACGGGTGATGCTCGAAGCGCGGGCCGATCTTCTCCAGCTCCAGACGGTCCACGTCGTCGACGTAGAGCACGCAATGGGGGTTCCCCATGGAAACGCACGTCACTGAATAGGTGGCGCCGTCCACTGCCAGCGGGTAGTTGAGAATCTTGCCGTCCGCGTTCACCGGGATCTTTCTCCCCTCGAGGATCGGCTCCCCCATGTCGACCTCGACCAGCTCTCCGACCAGGCGCGGGCGGATGATGCCGCCCAGGGTCTCGACCGCGAGCTCACGCTTTTTCGTCAGGCCGTGATCGTAAACGTATTTAGCGAAACAACGGATGCCGTTGCCGCACATCTCCACCTGCCCGCCGTCCGCGTTGTAGATCTCCATCTTAAAGTCGGCGCTCTTCGAAGGGTGAATCGTCAGGAGCTGGTCCGCGCCTATTCCGAAGCGCCGGTCGCAGAGCCTCTTGGCGAGCTGCTCCAGATCCCTCCGCTCCCCGTTGAGGCAATCGATAAAGATGAAATCGTTGCCGCAACCGTGCATCTTAGTAAAAGCTAGCTCCACCGCTAAACCTTTCCTCGTGTTCGTGCTCGTGGCTCGCGCTCGTTGAACGTTTTGAACTGTTTAAACCGTTCGAGCCGTTCAAATCGTTTAATCGTTGACCTGCCGTAACACCGGCGGAATCACCTCGCCCCGAATCAGGTCCTCCAGGCTCTCTCTCGCTCGGACGACGTAAAAGCTCTCGCCGTCCACCAACACCTCGGGCGCCCGCGGATGGGAGTTGTAGTTCGACGACATGGTAAAGCCGTACGCGCCGGCGCTCATGACCGCGAGAAGATCGCCGCGCTGCGGTCTCTCGATCTCCCGGTCCTTGGCAAAAAAATCGCCGCTCTCGCATATCGGCCCGACGACGTCCGCCACGATGGTCTCGGCCTTGCGTTCCACCACGGGACGAATCGCCTGGTAAGAGCCATAAAGGGCGGGACGGATCAGGTCGTTCATGCCGCCGTCGACCACCACGAATCTCTTTTCCTCGGTTTCCTTCAAATAGAGAACCTCAGTGACCAATATTCCGGCGTTTCCCACCATCACCCGGCCGGGCTCCAGGATGAGCGTCACCGCCAGCCCCTCCAGGCCCCGGATCAGCGCAGCGGCGTACTCTTCCGGGTGAGGAGGCTCCTCGTCCTTATATTGAATACCCAGCCCGCCGCCCAGGTCGAGATAGCGGACATCCGCCCCTTCCTTTCTCAGATATCCGACCAGGACCCGGTCGAGGTACTCTCTGATCCGGGAGACGGCATCGACAAACGGGCCGACCGATGTGAGCTGGGATCCGATATGGCAGTCCACGCCGATTACTTCCAGATTTTTCAGGGACAGGGCTTTCTTATAAAGCTCCGCGGAACGTTTGATGTCGATGCCGAACTTGCTCTTCTTCATTCCGGTCGAGATGTAAGGGTGGGTCTTGGGGTCCACGTCGGGATTGACCCGCAGGCTGATCGGCGCTCTCTTTCCCAGGCCGCCGCTCACCTCGTTCAAAAAAATCAGCTCCTCCTCCGACTCGACGTTGAACATCAAGATCCCCGCCTCGAGCGCGTCCTCGATCTCTTTTTTCTTCTTCCCCACGCCGGAGAAAACGGTCTTCTTCGGATCGGCGCCGGCCTTAAGGGCGCGAAAGAGCTCGCCGCCGGAGACGATATCAAAGCCGCTTCCCTCCCTGGCGAACGCCCTGAGAACCGCCAGGTTGGAGTTGGATTTCACGGAAAAGCAGACCACGTGGGGCACCCTTGCGAAGGCCTGGTCGAAGACCCGGTAGTGGCGCCGGAGCGTGGCTAAACTGTAAACGTAGGCGGGGGTCCCGACCTCCCGCGCTATGCGCCGGACAGGAACTCCCTCGGCAAACAGCTCTCCCTTGCGGTATTCAAAATGGTGCATTTAGGGCTTCGAAGTCGCTCCCGCTTCGTTGGACGGATCGCTCAGCGAGTCGTCCATGAGCCGGGAGAAGACGCGGTAGCGGTACGTTGTCCCGGGCTGAAGCTCCTGGTCCACGAAGCGAAACTGTTTTTTCTTGATAAACTTCTCCTGATCTTCCACGTTGACCGCGGCCCGTTCTCGAAAGGGCGCCGGGCAGTCCGGGCAGCTCTTGGAAATCTCCTTGCGAAAAATCACGAAACCCGCCAGGTCGCGCAGCTCTTTTCCGTCCACGTAGCGCATCGGCCGGCTCCAGGTGAGCGCGATGCCGC
>JACPDC010000408.1 GCA_016184235.1 Deltaproteobacteria bacterium
GGCTACGATGCGGATCAACGTCGTCTTGCCGCAGCCCGACGGCCCCAGCAGGGAGACGAACTCGTTCTTGCGAACGGATAGGGAGATGTCGTAGAGCGCCACCAGCCCGGGTTTGCGCGGATCGTTCTGCTCGAAGAAGACTTTACTGAGATGCCGGACCTGCAGCATGTTAGGAGATAGCTTGTTACTCGTTATTGGTTGATTCGTTATTCGATTTCATCGAGTCAACGAGTAACCAGTGACGAATAACGAAACTTATTTCCGGCCTAACTCCTTCACGGCCCGGTCCACGAAGCGCCGGTCGAAGAACTTACCGTAGGGCACCGGCTTCTCCATGTAGCCGACCTTCAGGAGAAAATCCACCGTGTATTTGTAAGAGGCCTCCGAGATATCCCCGTTCACGCCCCACAGGCGGGCTCGACGGTCCCGGACTTGTTAGCTGCGATCCATCGGTTGGCTTCGATGATCGCCTTGGCCAGTTTGTAGAGGGTGTCCGCGTTCTTTTGGATGTACTCGTCCTTCGCCATTCCGAACTCATAGGGGATCTCCGGGACCACCTTGGGGACATTCACGAGGTTGACGATCTCCGGATAACCGGCCAGCTTGGCGGCCTCCGTATTGGTGACCACGGTGGCGTCGATCTTGCCGGCCACCAGCGCCTTGAAGCGGTCCGCCGGGGAACCTACAGCCACGTATTTAAATTTCTCCGGATCGATGCCGCTCCGCTCCAGCACGATGCGCGGGATGTGATAGGAGATAGCCCCTATTCCGGACACCGCCACGCTCTTTCCCACCAGCGCCTTAAGCGTAGTGCCGGATTCCTTGCGGGCGACGAAATGATATGGGGTGACCGGTTGGGGGACCACCCACAGGCTGATCCTGGCTCCCTTGGAGGCGCTCACAATGCCCGAGGTGGCGCCGGTGTTGATGGAAACGTCGATCTCACCCGAGAGCAGGGCTTTGGTGTGCGTGGCGTCGCCGCGAAACTCGAGCACTTGCACGTCCAGTCCATATTTTTTAAAGAAGCCCTTCTCGACGGCCACATAGGGGGTGATCGAATCGATCGACGGCGGGCTCAAAGAAGAACCCATCTTGATCTTGATCATCTGGGCCTCGCTCGGGCCGGCCATGGCCAAGACCGGGGCGAGAGAGGCAAAAATTGCCAGTTTGCGAATCCAGCGGTAGTTCATAGCTGCACCTCCTCAAAGTTATTAGAGCGGGCGGAATTTCTTTTCAGGCCGAGACTATCGGATAGCAAGCCACGATGTCAATGCGCTCCGGAGCCGCGCAGTCGTTCTTGAAAATCCTCTTGGGGATTTTGCCGTTTGCTCCTTATCAGAGGAGGTTCATGTTATAGAGGATGAGCGAGACGATGGCGGCGACGATCAAACTGTCGATGATGAGCCAGAACTGCAGGTAGTACAGCTTGAGCAGCGAGATGAGGGCGTTCATCAGATTGCTCAGGTCGCTGCCGGAGGTTGCGGCTATCAGAGAGAATGATTTCGCCGCGCTGCTGGTCCAGATCCCGACTAGCAGGAAGATCACCGCGAACAGGAGAAAAATCAGGGCAAACAGTTCGAGGGCCGACTCCAGCAGGCTCTTGACCAAAAACACGGCGCTGGCCGTTCCGATGATCCCGCCGATCACCAGGAGGAAAAAGCCCACCCATTTCATCCGGCTCGCCAGGGTCGTGATGGTCTGATTTTCCGCTTCGCTGAACTCGTATTTCGGCGCTTCCATATGGTTTTTCCCTTCCGCTACATCGTCAGCACAATCTTGCCGAAGTGAGATCGCCCCTCCAGATAGCGTTGAGCCGCCCGTGTCTCGGCGAGGGGAAAGGCGCGGTCGATCACCACCTGGAACTTCTTCTGGCGCACCATATCCAGAAAGAAATCCAGCTGCTTGAAGGCCTCCGGGTGCGCATTGAGATAATTCGTAATCGAGAAGCGGGTCGCCTTGCGGCCCCCGGTCAGGGTCGGCGGCGGGTCCGGTATGGGCCCTGCGGCGCCGCCGATCGAGACCAGCCTGCCGCCGGGCGCCAGCACTTCGAGGCTCCGGTGGTAGACCTCGCCGCCGATCATTTCCAAAACTATGTCCACGCCGCGTCCTGCGGTAAGGCGCTTGACCTCCTGGCGAAAGTCCTTTGCGCTGTAGTTGACCGCGCCGTCGGCGCCCAGGGCCAGGAGCCGCTGGCATTTCTCGTCCGTGCCCGCGGTGGTGATGACCCGCGCGCCGAGATGCTTGGCGATTTGAATGGCCGCGGTGCCGACTCCGCTGCCGCCCGCCTGCACGAGAACTTGATCTCCCGATTGGATCTTTCCGTCCTCGATCAGGGCAAACCACGCGGTAAGAAATACCGTCGGGATCGCGGCCGCCACCGCCGCATCCACTCCACTTGGCACCGGGCGCGCCAGGGAGGCCTTGGTTACCGCGTATTCGGCGTAACCTCCCTTTGCAGGGTGCGCGACGACACGCTGGCCGGGCTTGAAGCCGCTTACCTCGGCCCCCACAGTGACAACCGTTCCGGCAAACTCTCTGCCGGGAATCATGGGCAGATCCTTGGGGTCGACGCGGTAGGTCCCCTTGCGCAGACTAAGGTCGGCGCGGTTGAGGGAAGCCGCCTCTACTTTCACCAGCAGCTCGCCGGGACCGGCGGTGGGCGTCGGCACCTCCTCGTACTGCAGGACCTCCTCGGTCGGGCCGAATTGATGAATGCGAACGGCCTTCATAGATCGTCCTCGTAGTATTTAGCGCCGCTTCCTGCCGAGACTAGCCGATGCGGGGTTGATATGTCAACGCGAAGTATGGGTTAATGGAAAACCAGAGGAGTTGAATGGACGACCGACCCAAAGCGATCCTATCTTGGAGCAGCGGCAAAGACAGCGCCTGGTCGCTCCACGTCTTAAGAACGCGGCGGGAAGTCGAAGTGGCGGGATTGCTGACCACGGTCAACGAAGTCCTCAGGCCGCCGGCCTTCCGCTCTGGAAGATTCCAATTCCAAGCCCTTGCAGCAACGCCGAATACGAAGCCGCGATGCTCGCCGCCGTGGAAAGGGCGAAAAGGGAGGGGATCGGCAGCGTCGCCTTCGGCGACCTTTTTTTGGAAGATATCCGCCGCTACCGGGAGGAGCGCCTCAGAGAAACAGGGGTTGCGCCGATTTTCCCGATCTGGGCCATGCCGACAAGAGAGCTGGCTTATGAAATGGTTAAATCGGGTCTGCGCGCCCGCGTGACCTGCGTCGATCCCAAGCAGTTGCCCGAGTCTTTTGCCGGACGGGAGTTCGACGCCCGGTTCCTCGCCGACCTGCCTGCAGATGTCGATCCCTGCGGCGAAAGGGGCGAGTTCCACACCTTCGCCTACGACGGGCCGATGTTTGAGCGCCCGGTTCCGGTAAAGTCGGGCGAGATCGTCAAGCGCGACGGCTTCGTCTTCGCGGACCTGCTGCTATCGGGAACAACGTGATAACGTTCGAGTAGTCCAGGCTTACAGCTGGGGGTCATAGTTATGAAAACGCCAACAAGATCTGTATCGATTGTACTTTCGCTTTTGATCTTGGCTGGTTGCGCAGCCGGGATATCCGGGGAAGCATTGCTAAAAGAGAGTAGGGCGGTGTTCGGAGAGAAGGAGCAGTCATTTTTATTTTACGTACCGTCGAGCGGACCAATTGCAGATGCTACATTCATTGCCCTTTCTCATACAACCGGACCCTCTGCAATGGCACAGGAGATCGCAAAGCTCCTTGCTAGAGGAGAAAGTGGTGAGCTGAGACTCGCCATTGCGGGTGATAACAGCGCCAAGACGCAGCGGGTTGTGTTGGATGCTCTAAAGCTTAATGAAGGAAAGAAGCTGAAAGGTCTGGAATTGTTGCTTATTGGATCATCTGACATCCGCAACAGCCTCCAAGAGGCGACCGAGAAACTTGGAGGGACATTTTATTTCCGGCCTGGGCCGTGATCTTCGGGTTTAGTGTCAGACTTGCGTAACTTGCGTAAGTCCATTGGCGCCCCGCTTCTCCAAGCCGATATTCTACGATCCATTCGAACCCAAACCTGCCTGGCTTAGTGACGACAGTGATCGTTGCCTGGCCGGGGCCGATGCGCTCATGGAACGGGCGCGGGACGCTGAGATCCTCGTCTTCTCCCGCTCTCCGCCAGGAATTGACAGTTACGTAGTAATTCGTGCTGTTCTTGGAGCGTGTCGTATATTTACGGGAGACGGGGACCGTGTGAGCGGTTGGTGGAGAAAGATCCAGCCAGCCGTTCAGGAAGACCATGGTCCCGAACCCAGAGGCCGGAAAGCCAAAAAGCGAAATCAAAAAGATCGACAGGAAGTCTTTATGAGAAGACGCCCTGCCTTTGATTATCCTGGCGGCAAACCAGGTAAAAAGAGCCAAAAGCGGCAGGCTGTATCTTAAAGATTCTAAGAAGAGCTTACCCTCATCCAGGGCTGGATACCACCTCGTGCCCGCCATCATGAGGCCGATACCCAAAGGGAGAAGCACCAACGGCACGGCAAAGGCCACTCTCTTCTTGGCCTTCCATCCGGATGTATCGACGCGTGAAATAGATGGTTGCATGATAGGCAGATCCTTACCGAGCCTTGCCAGAGGGGGAACCGCTCCGATGATGAAGGAGGGCTCCCTGTCTTCTTTCAATGCGAAGGGAGACCATTGGGCCACCAGGTTTTTATCCTCAAGTTTGACCGAATTAAACCCGAGCCGGAAAATCTCCCGCACAGCCTCGCGCTTTTCAGGCAAGGCGAAAACAGCGGCGGCAAAGCCGGGTTGCTCCGAAATGATATAAAATTCTCTGTCGAACTCCGGGTCTCCTGTCTGAACCTCCGAGGAAAGGCCGACGTCTTTAAAGAAGCGGTCGGTTCGGCCCTCCTTGGATATTTCAAATTCGCCTGGCGACGAGGAGCTGATACCGACCATGAAGT
>JACPDC010000102.1 GCA_016184235.1 Deltaproteobacteria bacterium
GATCGTTCCCTACGTTACCCTGTTTGGCGCCCTGGTGTTGATTTATGCCCTGCTCACGCTCATGTACCAGGCCCAGCCCAAGACGATTGAAGCCGCGATCAATGCCGTCCCCTGGCTCGGACCGTCGGTACTCAAGAATGACCATCTGCGGCACGGCATAGTCCTGCAGGCCCTCCGTCCGGGCTTCCAGACAATTCAGGGAAACCGCGAAGTCTTCGTCCTTTCAGGCGTAGCGGTCAATCGCAATCCGGCGAGCGTGCGCGAGGTGCGAGTCGAAGGGTACATCTTCAACGCCGAGGGAAAGGAGATAGACCGCCAAATCATCTCGGTCGGCAACGCCATCTCGTCCAAAATCTTAAGAGACTTGACCGCCCAGGAGATTTCCATCCTGCAGAAGCTGAATCCGCAGAAGCGATTCGAGATCCCGCCGGAGGAATCGGCCGGCTTTGTGATCGTGTTTCTGAAACCCAGCGCCGAGGTCAAAAATTTCAGCTGCCGGGTCCTCTCCGTCGAGGGGGGGGCTTAAGGCGAGTTCTTCTTCCCCTTTTCCTTTTCCTTTTCCTTTTCTTCTCCCTCTTTTGGGGTCACGTCGATTTCGTCCGGCTCGCGCATCGACTTGCGGAAATTGCGAATTCCCCTGCCCAATCCCTCGCCCAGGTCGGGAAGCTTCCGGCCGAAAAGGACCAGGACGATCAGCAGGATAAGGACCAGCTCCCAAATTCCAAGGCCGAACATGATGACTCCAGGCCATGAAGTTATCCCATCCGCGCGCCGGTTTGCAACCCTGCGTGCCGGTCCACTACATGGGTGGCACTCGCTTTACGCGCCTCTTCAGTTGACCGCGTTACTTGTAAGGGACGTATGGGTCCGCAGGCCCGTTCAGGCCCAGCATGTAGTCTGCGATCTCTTTCCGAGTTGCGATCCACACCTGGTCCCCATACTGTCGAACGTAGCGGATCATCCTCTCGACCGCCGCGGCTATATTCGGCCGCCCACCGAGTTCGGCGTGGGTGATCACGTCGATGTAGCCGGGCCGCCCGGCGAGCGCCTCCCTATACAGATAGTCGAAAGATTCCTTAAACCCCTCAAAGTAGTTGGATGGCGTTCCGAGCCCGCCTGACCAAGCGCGCCAGTCATTTGCGTAGTTCAGCTTCGGGATAATGACCATGCGGCGTCCGTTGATGGTCACCACGTAAGGCACATCCTCGTCGAACGGATCCCCGAAATAGGTATAGCCCTCCTCCGTGAGAATGCGCAGCGTGTTCTCGGTGTGCATGTTGCCCGCAGATCCCCACCCTACGGGTCGCGCGCCCACCGCATCCTCGATCATGCAGGTGCAAGCCCGGATCTCCGCACGCTCCTCCTCCTCAGAGAGATGCGGCAGCGAAATGTTGTTGGTAGTTTGGTGCGCGGCAAGCTCATGCCCGGCCTTATGCAGCGCTCTCACCGATTCCGGCCACATTTCGATAGCGAGTCCATTGAGGTTGATACTGGCCTTGACGTTGTTGCGGTCGAATATCTCCATCAGCCGCCATATGCCGATACGCCCACCATACTCGGCGTGGCTGAGCGAGGCTTGGTTGACCTTGATCTTCGGATCCTTCTTGAACCTGCCGGAGCCGTGGAATGCCTCGTAGGCTACGCGAAAGGTGCAGGTGAGCAATTGCCCTTGGGGCCATTTGACATCATGACGCTTCATTGCGCGATCTCCCTGTCGTGTTTCCTTAGGCGAAGTAGCCGCTCTTGAAAGCCCAAAGCCAGAGGTAAGCGATCTTTTCGTTATAGAGTTCCGCGTAGCCGACATGGCCATAGCGCGGGATCAGCACAACATGGGAACTCTTCACCCGGGCTTCGCGGTACTTGCGGGACATGAATGGCTCGCGCTTGTTCTCAATCGGATCCCCCTCCTTCCAATGCCCTTTGTCGTTTTCCCCGACAACCAACAACGCATGGACCTTCTTGAGCCAATCCGGGTCGGGGTCCTGGAGATAATCGAAATATTCCTCACGGGGGAGACCCGTGCGCTTGGGATACTCTTCCAGGACCTCCTTGTTGACGAGGTGCTGGTTGTCGCAGAGCGAGGTCTTCATCTGCGAACGCACTTTGGCCGCCCAGGCGAGATATTCGTCTGCACCACCCCACGGACAAAGCTCTTTAGGGTCCTCGTAGCCTGCGGCCTTGAAGAATTTAGGATTCCGGCGCGATATATGGTCGATCTCGTAGACTTTTGTCTTCTCGGCGCCGGTCTTTTCCCTCCACTCGTAGCGCCAACCATCCGGGCCGCCGGTGCCGAATCCGAGCAGGCCAATGTAATCCGCCTTTTTCACGAAGCGGTGCATATGCGCCTGCATCGGCCCGGAGGTCGAGTGGCCCCAGCCGAGGATCTTCTGGCCCGCCAAATGCTCATCGATCAAGGTGGCGAAGCCCTGGCAGATTACATTGAAGGTACATTTGAGATTTCGGTCGAGGATCTCCTCGCGCGGCAGATTCCTGTCAAGCAGGTAATGCGGCAGGCGTTCTTCGACAGAAACGCTCCACCTGCCCCCCGGCGGATAATGACCGGGATAGGTAATCGCCAGAACCTTGAAACCCTGAGCCGCGAGGCGCCGCGACATACCGGGCCGCCCATCGGGCGTTTCGTCCATGATAAGCTCGGAACCCGCCCCACCATGGGCAACGGTGACGGCAAGGGAGGGGTCCACTTCCTTCTCCGGAAGGTAGATGCGGCCGTGGATATCCCATTCATAGCCATTCCGTGAAAAACGGGCTGTCACCTCCTTGACGGTGAACCCGACCTCTGGATACGGCGGCGCGATCTTTAACCACTGGTCCCAATCGACCCGGACCAAATAATCCTTCCCTTCTATCCTTTTGAGATAGCGGTCAACAGCATTGTTTGCCATGGCTCTCCCTCCCGTTCTTGCCTGTTCATTTCCCCTGCTTGTCAATAGCCAGCGACGGCCCCGATCAATGGAGCGTGGTACCACCGGAAATGTCGATGCAGGCCCCCGTCACGTGCGCGGCATCATCGGAAATGAGCCAGGCGACCGCCTTGCCGACATCCCCGGCAGAGGTCGGACGGCCGAGCGGCGCCGATGTTGTCCCGTCATCAGTGGCTTTCCAGCGGGCCTCGGCATTGCCAGGTACAATCGAGTTGATGCGCACTCCATACCCGGCACATTCGAGCACCATCGTCTGGGTGAACACTATGATGCCGGCCTTGGCGGCGGAATAGTGCGAGGCATTCGCTCCGCCGCGCAAACCGCGGCTCGCCGCAATGGAGACGATGGTACCATGCCCCTGCGCCTTCATTACCGGCAAAACGGCATGCACGGTGTTGAACACGCCTTTCAAATTGACCTCGATGATTCGGCGCCACTCCTCCGGCGGGATCTCCGCAAGCGGTTTGCGCTTAATCCCGAGGCCGCGCAGCCCGCCCGCGCAGTTCACAAGCGCATCGATTGCGCCGAACCGGTCCACGGTTTGGCGCACCACGGTGCGGACGCGAGCATGATCCATCACGTCCATGTGCGCTACCTCCGCTCGAACGTCCGTCGGTAACTTGCCCGACACCTTCTGGGCGCCTTGTTCGTTGATGTCGGTTAGCATCAGGTCCCAGCCGTGCTGCGCGAGCGAGAGGGCGATCCCCTCGCCCATTAGGCTTGCCCCCCCGGTAATGAATGCTATCGCCATGCCTGCCTTTTAGTGCAATCGAATACCGCCAGTTACATCAAGGCAGGCACCCGTGATATAGCCCGCACGCTCGGACATCAAAAACGCAACCGCCTCACCCATATCTGAGGCGCGCCCGAACCGCCCCAGCGGCGAAGCCCGGCCGCTGCCCGGATATCGCGTCTCTTCCTCACGTTGCATGCGTTCCATTTCTTGCCAAGACTTCCAGCGGGATTCCGTACGGCCCGGCGCAATGCAGTTCGCCCGAACGCCCTTCGCTCCTGCCTCTTGCGCTATGGATTGGGTCAGCGCGATGACTCCGGCCTTGGCCGCGGAGTAGACCGAGGCATGAAGCTGCCTTAGATGCGGCGGGCCGCCGCGCAAGCCGGCGCCCGAGGCAATGTTGACGATTGCCCCGCCGCCTCCGTAGAGAATCGGAAGTACCGCGTGGCAGGCGTAGTACACCCCGTTCAGATGCACCTCGATCATCCGATCCCAGCTCTCCGGTGCGGTATCGATAAATGGTACTTTGCTTGCGCCGGCGATGCCGCGCCCGCCACCCGCCGCGGTGACCAGTCCCTGTAGGCCACCGTTCGCCTTAGCAGCCTCCCGAACGGCAGAATGGACGCCGTCAAAGTCGGTGACGTCCAATACGAAAATGCCGGCCACTGCTTGCTCCCCAAGATCGACAGCAACGCGATGTAACTCATCCCCATCGATGTCCGCGAGAACCACCCGCCAACCGTCTCGAACCAGCGCCCGTGCGCTGGCCCGGCCGATAGCCCCTGCACCGCCGGTAATAAACCCGACCTCCATCACGTGCTCTTCTGTGACTCGCCTAACGGACGCACTCGCCTCTCTTAGTAATCGCCCAGGGGACGATAGTCCGGTGGGTTGTTGGTATGACCTATACAGTATTCAGCGATATCGCGGCGATGGGTAAACCACACCGCCTCCTCGAACTGCTTGACGTAACGAATCATCTTTTCGAAGGCAAAGGCCATGTAAGGCCGCCCCCCGAGCTCGGCATGAACGAGCGCATCGATTCGTCCAGCGCGGCCGCGCAGCGCTTCCTCATAGACGAAGTCGAACGCCGCCTTGAAGCCCTGAAAAGCGATCTCGCCGTTTGATTGGCCGCCGCCCCAGGCGCGCCAATCGTTGAAATACCAATGTTTAGGAATGATGGTGATGGGCTTGCCGTTTGCCTTCACCACATAAGGAAGGTCGTCGTCACACTGGTCCCCACACCATAGTGCCCCGCGATCTCATGTCCCACTTTGTGCAGCGCCTTGACCGCGTCCGGCCAACGCTGGACCGCAAGCCCATTGGCGTCGACGGTCGCACGCACCCCCGCGCGCTCACATACCTCCATGATCCGCCAGATGCCGACGTTGCCGCCGTAGTTGGCGTGCGAGACGGAGGCGAGATTCACCTCGAGGCCCGATTTCTTCTTGAAGTGGCCGCCCCTGGTGAATGCCTCCAGCGCTACGGTAAAAGTAGCGCAGATGAGTTTTCCGTCGGGCCATTTGATGGTTCGTCTCATGTGGAATGGATTACCTCCAAATCGTAAACGCGTCAACACCGCGCGGTAGCACGGGAGTTGATTGCGACGCGCTTCTGGAATATCCTCAGGTCGCTTGGAGGGCGGAGATTGGGCTCCGACCAACCGGCAGAATGGGAGACAAGACCAGTTAACTCAAAAAAGGGAGCGGATCATGAAACACTTCACGGTATTGCTGCAATCCATCATCGCTTTGATCGCGCTTTTGACGATGGGGACGCCCGTTTCGCTCCACGCCGCCGCGGCGCCCTCTCCCGCTGAGCAGCTCTTTGCCGACATGGCCAAGCTCAAGCCCGAGCAGCGGACAAAGAGATTGGAAGAAGGGGCGCGAAAGGAAGGCACGCTAAACTTCATCCATACCTTCAGGGGCAAGCTTGCGCGGGACCAGGTCAAGCTGTTCGAGAAGCGCTATCCGTTCGTCAAAGTGGAAATGGCGGACATGGGCTCGCAAGATGCGGCGGAGCGACTCATTGCCGAAGAGACCGCACGCCGTCACCTGACGGACGTGCTGAGCCTGGCGGTGCCGGATCTTCCGGTGATCCTCAAGCAAGACCTCCTCGCCAACTATCCCACGCCGGCAACCGCAAGGATCCCGAAAAAATTTCAAGGCTTTATCGATAAGGAGAATCGCTGGCTCCCCTGGTACTGGAGCGAGCACGGCATCTCGTACAACACCAATCTGATCCCTCCCGATAAGGCGCCCAAAGACTGGCAGGATCTCTGCAAGCCCGCGTACAAGGGGCAGGTATCCTTCGATCCTCCGGAGACGCGTTTCATGGTCGGGCTTTATGTCTTGATGGGAGAGGAGAAATTCAAGGAGTGGCTCAAGTGCATGGGCGGAAATCAGCCGATCATTCAGCGGGGCCATACCCAGCGGATGAACCTCATGCTTGCCGGCGACCACGCCATCCAGGGCGATAATTTTCTTTACGCCGGCGCGCTGGCCAAAAAAAAAGATCCCAAGACGCCTTACGCCATCGTCTATTCTGCGCCGATCCTCGCCTACGCAGGCGCCATGGTCATCAATAAAAACACCCCACATCCCCACGCGTCCGCCCTGTTCAGCGACTGGACGCTCTCCGATGAAAGCCAAAAATATGTCGCCGACGAATTTCGCAGCCCGTTAATCGGCAGGCATCCTTATCTGCCGGATGACGCAAAGCTGGTCCCCTTCGGCAACGTAAGCGACGAGATCGTCAACCGCCTGCACGGGTACTGGAATCAGTATATCGGAAAGAAGAAGTAGCGGCGCTTCGCTGACGCGGGATCGACCTGGAAGTCGGCTTGTCACAGATGAGACGGCGAATTGCGCTGGATGGCGGCAGACTCGCTCTCGCGCTCATCATCCTGATTCTTGTTTACCAGGTCGTTATTCCCCTATTGATGGTCATCTGGACCAGCCTGAAGATCGAGCGGCCCGGCGAAGCGGGATTCTTCGCTCTGAGCTTCTCCCTGGCCAACTACGTCCGGGCTTTCAGCAGCGACGATTTTTGGCGCGCAACCTGGACCACGCTTCGCTTCGCCCTGACCTCCACCCTGGTTTCCTTCGGTCTCGGAACCTTCCTCGCCTGGCTGGTGCATCGCACCAACACGCCGCTTGCCCGGCTGATCGGCATCATTACCCTGGGGCGCATCATTATTCCCGGCATCTTGATCACAGTCGCTTGGATTTTTATGGCAAGCCCGAGCATCGGCATACTGAACTCCATTCTCGGGGTGAGAGGGCTCTTCAACATCTATTCCTTCTGGGGAATGGTATGGGTCCATTCTTTGGAGATGACGCCGCTGGCCTATTTACTGCTGGCCGCGGCGCTGCAGTCTATGGACCCGCGCTTGGAAGAGGCATCTCAAGTCGCGGGCGCCGGCCACTGGTCGACGCTGATTCGGATCTCGCTCCCCCTGACTTTGCCGGCCGCGGGCGCGGCCGTCCTGCTGTTGCTGATTTACACTGTGGAGACTTTCGAAGTGCCGCTCCTGCTCGGAGGACGGGCGCACGTCAGAGTCTACACTACGGAAATCTATTACAACACGGCGCGGACGCCCACCGATTGGGGCCTATCGGGGGCCTACTCGATGGCGATCCTCGCCCTATGCACGGTCTTATTGGCCGTCTATTTTCGTGTCGTGCGCCACGGCGAGCGCTACCAGACGGTGACGGGGAAAGACTTCCGACCGCGCCGTCTAGACCTGGGACGATGGCGGTATTTGACGTGCGCGGTCGGGTTGTCTCTTGTTTTTTTAATCACGGGGATCCCTTTTCTCGTCATGCTCTACGCGTCATTTCTCGATCGCTACCAGCCGCCGTCGCTGCAAGCGTTTCAAACCATGGGTCTCGGCAACTACCGGGAGATCCTGGAAGACTGGACCTATTCTCTATACTCCCTCTGGAACAGCACACTGGTGGGACTGGGGACGGCCACGGCGGTTATGCTGCTGGTCTCGACCATGAGCTATTTCATTTACAAGACCCGCCTGCCGGGACGAAAGCTGCTCGACTTTCTGGGATTCGCGCCGATCGCGATGCCAAGCGTTGTCTTGGGCACGGCGTTTCTGTGGTTTTACCTGCTCGTGCCCGTGCCGGTCACCGGCACGCTGATCATCATCGGCCTGGCCTACGTCACCCGATATATGGCGGTGGCGCTGCGCTTCGTTTCCAGTTCGATGCTGCAAATTCACTCCGAGCTGGAGGAGGCCGCCGCGGTTGCGGGAGGGCGCTGGTGGACAAATTTCCGGCGCGTTTACCTGCCGCTGCTCCGTCCAGGACTGATGGCGGGTTGGTTCTGGGTAATGGTTCACGCGTACCGGGAATTGACGATCGCGCTGATGCTGGCACGGTCGCAGAACCGCACGGCTGCTGTAGTCATTTACGATCTTTGGGAAAATGGATCATTCCCGCAGCTCAGCGCATTTGGAGTTCTCATATTCGCCTTGCTCATTGTCCTGGTGGTGATCGGACAGGCAGTTAGCAAACGATTCGGGGTTCAGGAGCAATTATAAGTCGGACGCTATAAGGTAAATGCGCTCGCGCCCTTGCCGAGCCAGCCAGCCCTGGGTTAAAATGACTCGTGGTTTTGCCGCGCCATCCGCTGGTTCCTTTCCTGCTTGTCTCTCTAGGTCTGCACCTTTCCCTGTTATTGGCCTGGCCCGACCGCGGGGGAGATCAGCCTGCGCTTGAAAAAATCCCCGTATCTCTTGTCCCGCCGACCGAGGAAACAAAGCCCGAGCCCTCCAGCCCGGCCCGGGAAGAGCGCGCCCGACCGGTCAAGGCGCCGGCCGGCCAGGTAAGCAAAAGGAGCCCTGCCCCGCCTCAGATGGCGGCGCGGCGAATACCGGACTTGCCGATAGGTGAAGAAAAACGGGAACCGCGGAGCCAGCCGCGGCAGCGGGAGAAAATCTCGATCGTGCAGCGACCGTTGCCGACGCTGAAAGATCTCTTGCCCCCGGTCACGTGGGTCCCCTCGCAGGAACGGCCGCCCGGCGATGAAGGGGCTGTGCGGCTGGATACGAAGGAGCCGAAATACGTCTCTTATTTTACGAGCATCAAACTGGCCATCGAATCGGTGTGGGAATATCCGGAGCCGGCGTTGCGCCAGGGGATGCAGGGAAAATTGCTTCTGGAGTTTACGATCCTGGGGAACGGCCAGCTGGAGAAGACGCGCCTCATCCGCTCTTCGGGTTTTTCCATCCTGGACCAGGAGGCGCTGCGCGCCGTGCAGGCCGCCTCTCCGTTCCATCAGATTCCTCCGTCGATTGGGAAAAGCCGTCTCGATATCGTTGCCAGCTTCGAATATCACGACAACCGCGTTCGCTACGGCGTCGTCCCGTAAAACAGGCGGGAAGCAGTAGACAAACCAGCTTTCAGCTTTCAGCTTTCAGCTTTCAGCTTTCTTAGTCGGTTCCCATCTGAGCACCGGTTTTCGCGCCGCGCGCGCCTCGTCCAGCCGTCCCACCGGAGTGGTATGGGGAGCGCTTTTCACCAGGGCGGGGTTCTCCTTCGCTTCGCGGGCGATCGCGCCCATCGCTTCGGCGAACGCATCCAGGGTCTCGCGGCTCTCGGTCTCGGTCGGCTCGATCATCAGCGCGCCGGAAGCCACCAGGGGAAAGTAAATCGTCGGAGGATGAAAACCGTAATCCAACAGGCGCTTGGCGATATCCAGCGTGGTCACCCCCTCTTTGTGCTGCAGACGGTCGGTAAAGACACACTCGTGCATACAGGGCTCCGGATAGGGGAGGTGGTAAGCGCCCTCGAGCTTCTTGCGCAGGTAGTTGGCGTTGAGCAGCGCCATCCGGCTGGTCTCTTCCAGCCCGTCGCCGCCCAAGGAGATAATGTAGGTATAGGCGCGTACCAGAATGCCGAAGTTGCCGAAGAAGGAGCGGACGCGGCCGACGGATTTGGGGAGATCCTCCTGTAGCCGAAAATTTCCGTTACTCTTGGCGATCCGGGGCACGGGCAGATAGTCCTCAAGAAAACCCTTCACCCCCACCGGCCCGGCCCCCGGACCGCCTCCTCCGTGAGGCGTGGAAAAGGTCTTGTGCAGGTTGATGTGCAGCACGTCCACGCCCATGTCCCCGGGCTTGGCTATCCCCATCAATGCGTTGAGGTTCGCGCCGTCGAGGTAGACCATGCCGCCTTTTTTATGCACCACGTCGGCGACCGCCTGAATGTTTTTCTCGAAGATGCCCAGTGTGTTGGGATTCGTCAGCATCAGGGCGGCGACCTCTTCGTCCATCACCTCTTCCACCTTGCCGGCCTCCACCATGCCCCGATTGTTGGAAGGGATCTGCACCACGTCATAGCCGCACAGGGTGGAGCTCGCGGGGTTGGTGCCGTGCGCGGTGTCGGGCACGATGATCTTCCGGCGCGGATTTCCGCGCTCTTTGAGACAGGCCCTTATGACCATGAGTCCGGTGAGCTCCCCTTGGGCCCCGGCCGCCGGCTGAAGCGTGACCCGGTCCATGCCGCTGATCTCCGCCAGCATGGCTTCGAGACCGTGGAGCAACTCGAGGGCGCCTTGAATCAGCTCCGCAGGAGCGAGCGGGTGGAGCAGGGAAAATCCCGGCAGGCGCGCCACCACCTCGTTGATCTTGGGATTGTATTTCATGGTGCAGGAGCCCAGCGGGTAGAACTGGCTCTCGATGGCGTAGTTGAGATGCGACAGACGGGTAAAATGGCGCAGTACTTCCAGCTCCCCGAGCTCGGGAAAACCCGGGATGTCGTCCCGGAGCATGCGCGCGGGAATTTGCTCCCGGCCTTTTCCTTTTTCTTCGGGCCAGAAGAAGGCGCTTCTTCCCGGCGAGCCGGTTTCAAAGATCAAAGGGGGAGCGGAGCGTTGAGGATCAGCTCCCGGAGAGCGCTCTGACAAGGTGTTCGATCTCCTCTTGTTCGTTCATCTCGGTGACGCAGATCAGCAGGCTGTCCGGAAGCTCCGGGTACCAGCGCGCCAGGGGAATCCCGGGAAGAATCTTCTCCGCGCTGAAGCGGCCTTGACGCCGGGCCAGCCCCTTCACGTCGACGACAAACTCGTTAAAAAAAGGGCCGCTGAAAGCCGGCGCCAGCCCCGCCTCGCGAGCCAGACGCTCCCGGGTTTCGTGCGCCCGGTTGACGTTGACCTCGGCAAGACGGCGCATGCCGTTTTTTCCCAGAGTCGACATGAAGACCGTCGCCGCCAGCACGCAGAGACTCTGGCTCGTGCAGATGTTCGACGTGGCCTTCTCGCGCCGGATATGCTGCTCGCGCGTGGAAAGCGTCAGCACGAATCCACGGCGCCCTTCGTGGTCCACCGTCTCCCCGACCAGCCGTCCCGGCAGGCTGCGCACGAATTTCCTTTGGCAGGTAAAAAAGCCGAATCCCGGCCCTCCCAGGGCCATGGGGACCCCCAGGCCCTGTCCTTCGCCGACGGCGATGTCGGCCGCCCACGCCCCCGGGGGTTGGAGCAGCGCCAGCGAGAGCGGCTCCGTGGTCACGGTTACGAGCAGCGCCCCGGCGCGGGCGCAAGCCGCCTGAATCGGGGCGAGGTCCTCGACAACTCCGAAGAAATTGGGATAGCCCACCACCACGCACATCGTCTTCGCATCCGCGGACTTTGTCAGAGCGTCGATGTCCGTCCCGCCGCTCCGGTCAAAAGGGACTTCCACCAGCTCCACGTCTCCCAGGTTCTTGAGGTAAGTCGATACCACCGCGCGATACTGGGGATGCAGCGCGCGCGAGAGGAGCACGCGCCGCCGGCCTTCCGGCTGAAGGCGGCGCGCCATGAGCACCGCCTCGGCGGTCGCCGAAGCGCCGTCGTACAGCCCGGCATTGGACACCTCCATGCCGGTGAGCTGGCACAGGAGCGTCTGATATTCATAAATGGCCTGGAGGGTTCCCTGGCTGACTTCAGGCTGGTAGGGGGTGTAGGAGGTCGAGAACTCCGAGCGCGAGATGACGGCGTCCACGGCGCTGGGGATGGCGTGGTGGTAGATCCCGCCGCCGAGAAAAAAGTGCCACCCTTCGGGGGTGGCATTTCTCGCCGCCAGGGCGCCCATGCGCCTCTTCACCTGCACCTCGGTTAAACCGGCGGGCAGGGAGACCGAGGCGCGCTCTCTGAGAGGCGCAGGAATATGGTCGAAGAGCTGCTCGATCCGGGTGAGGCCGATCGTTCGCAGCATCCGCTCCTTATCCGCGGCCGTGTGGGGGGTATAACGCATGGCCTCTCTTATTCCTACTCTTCCCCGCTCTCTTCCTCGCCTTCATCTTCTTCCTCTTTTTGCTGGTCCACGTACTCCGCGTACTCTTCGGCGCTCATGAGGTCCTTGAGATCGTCCGCGTCCGACATTTCCACCTTGATCATCCAGCCGTCTCCGTAGGCGTCGTCATTAATGGTCTCCGGGCTGTCGGGCAAGGTATCGTTGACCTCGATCACGGTCCCGCTCACCGGGGCATAGATGTCGGAGACCGCCTTGACCGACTCCACCGCGCCGAAAGGATCGTCCTTGACGATCTTCTCTCCTACCTCCGGCAGCTCCACGTAGACGACGTCGCCGAGCTCTTGCTGAGCGTACTCGGTAATCCCGATAGTGGCGATCCGATCCTCGACGAGCACCCACTCGTGCTCTTTGGTATATTTCAAGCCCTCAGGAAACTCCATCACTCTCCTCCTTATGACGTTTTGCCAGCTCCCTCACGGCGGTAAAACGGCAAGGCGACAAGCCGGGCCGCTACGCTGCGACCTCGTATTTCGACCTCGACCCCGTTGCCGACGACCGCCTCTGCCGCGCTCACGTAACCCAGCGCGATCGACTTCCCCAGGGTCGGGGATCTCGTTCCACTGGTCACCCTTCCGATCGGCTCGCCCTCTTTGAGAATCGGGTAATCGGCCCGCGCTATCCCCGGAGCCGTCATCTCCAGCCCCACGAGCCTGCGCGCCACCCCTTCGCGCTTTTGCCTGAGCAGGGCCTCCCGGCCGAGAAAGGAAACTTTGGACAGCTTGGTCACCCATTCCAAACCGGCTTCGAGCGGAGTCGTCGTATCGTCGAGCTCATGACCGTACAAGGGATAGGCCTTCTCGAGACGAAGCGTATCTCTCGCTCCCAGGCCGGCGGGCTGAAGCCCGCCATCGCGGCCTGCCTCCATGAGACTGTTCCACAGCGCTTCGCCCCGGTCCGGATCGCAGTAGAGCTCGAAGCCGTCCTCGCCCGTATAGCCGGTTCGCGCCACCAGGCAGCGGGCGCCCGAGACCTCGCCGAACGAGAAGTGAAACGGCTTTATCTGGGCCAGGGCGAGCCCGGTCAGACGCTGCAAGATCTTCTCCGCCAGAGGACCCTGAAGAGCCAACTGGACATAGCGGGAGCTGGTGTCCCGGACCTCCGCCTTCCCTTCGGATCGCCCGCGGATCCACTGGAAGTCTTTGTCCGTGTTCGCCGCGTTGACGCAGATCAGGAAATGGTCGCTCTCCAGCCGGTAGACCACGATGTCGTCGACGGCTCCCCCGCTCTCGTTCAGCAGGAGATTGTACTGCGCCTGCCCGACCTGCACGCGCGCGACGTCATTGGCGGTAAGCGTCTGACAGAGATCCAGCGCGCCGGCGCCCGAGACCTCGACCTCTCCCATGTGGCTGACATCGAACAAGCCGGCCCGGCGGCGCACCGCAAGATGCTCTTCGATGACCCCCTGGTACTGGACCGGCATCTCCCATCCCGCAAACTCGACCATCTTCGCCCCGAGACTCCGATGCGCGCGGTAGAGAGGGGTTCTCTTGAACCTTTGGACTCCGGCCTTCACGAGATTTGGTTTAACTCTCCCGCTGCAGGGACTCTTTCGCCGCCCTCAAGGTGTTGAACAGGAGCATGCAGATCGTCATCGGGCCGACCCCGCCCGGCACCGGCGAGATCCAGGAGGCCTTGTCCTTGGCGCTCTCGAACTCGACATCGCCGACGAATTTGCCGCTCGGGAGCCGGTTGCTTCCCACGTCGATGACCACCGCGCCCGGCTTGATCCAATCGCCGCGGACCAATCCGGCCTTGCCGATCGCGACCACCAGGATATCGCCGCGGCCGACCTCGTCTTTAAGCTGAGCGGTGCGCGAATGGCACACCGTGACCGTGGCGTGCCGCTCCAGAAGCATCACCGCGACCGGCTTGCCGACGATGTTGCTGCGCCCGACCACGACCGCGTTCTTTCCCTTGGGGTCGCAACCGATCGAATCCAGCAGCTTCATAATCCCCAAAGGGGTGCAGGGCCGCAAGCCTCCTTCGGCTCCCTGCAGCAGGAGTCCCTGATTGTACGGGTGAAAGCCGTCGACGTCTTTTTGGGGCAATACCGCATCCAGCACCTTGTTGGAGCGGATGTGAGCCGGCAGCGGCAGCTGCACGAGGATGCCGTGAATCTCCTTGTTGCGGTTCAGGTTGTGGATAAGCGAAAGCAGCTCGCGCTCCGAAACCGAGGCCGGCAGGAGGTGCTCTTCCGAGCGGATCCCCACATCCTTGCACATCTTTTCCTTGTTTCTCACGTAGAGGTGGGAAGCGGGATCGTCTCCGACCAAGACCACTCCGAGCCCCGGCGCCATTCCCCATCTGCGCTTGAGCCCGTCGATCTCTTCCTTGATCTGCTTCTGAATCTCCCGCGCAACCGCCCTGCCGTCAATGATCATCGCCATGGCTTCCTCAAACAGTTTAAAATCTATACAGGAAAAAACTTTTTTGTAAAGACTGGAATACTTTTCGCCATAACACGGACCCGGTGAGAGGTCAAATCCGCCGTGCTTGACAACCCGGCGTTGCGGTAGATAGATTCCGCAAAGTTGAAAGGACGTTGAACAAAATGAGCGCGCCGCGCAGCTTGGAAGAGATCAAGGAAGATATCCGCGGCCGGATCGGCCATCGCGCCCCTTTCCTCCATGCCGACAAGACCGAGGCCGAAGCGGCGCTGGCGAAGTTGACCAGCGTCGAGGGTGAGCCGTGGGCCGCGGCCTGGAGCGATCTCGGAGCCCGGTGGGAAAAAAAGGCGCGCGCCGAAGAAGCCGCAGGTAATTCTCCGTCGGCGAGAGAGGCCTACCTCAAGGCTTACGGTTACTACGGCATCGCCCGCCATCCGTTCCCGAGCTCGCCGGGCAAGCAGGCGGCCTACCGTAAGACCTGCGAGATGTATCTCGCGGCGGCGCGCTTCTTGACCCCTCCGTTGGAGCGCGTCGCCATCCCGTTCTCGGACAGGCCGATCGTCGGCTATTTGCGGCTGCCGGAAAAGAGACCCGCGCCCCTAATCATGCACTGGGGCGGCATCGATAACTGGAAAGAGGAGCGCCACTCCTTCGCTGAAGCCTTTCTCGAGGAAGGCTGGGGCTGCTTCGTCATGGACAGTCCGGGAACCGGGGAGTGCCCGGTGCCGGCCTCGCCCGGCGCCCATCGCATCCACAGCGTCGCTCTCGACTATCTATCCAGGAGGCCCGAGATCGACTCCGGCCGGATAGCGGCAGTCGGCGCTAGCTTCGGCGGGTACTGGGCCGCCAAGATGGCCCATGTGGAGCATCAGAGGCTGCGCGCGGCGGTCAACTGGGGCGGCGGGGTGCACTACTTCTTCCAGCCGGAGTGGCAGGAGAGATCCCGCAACGCGCCGTCCTATCTTTTCGACCTGATCGAAGCGCGCGCCAATCTCTTCGGCAAAAAAACCTTCGAGGAGCTGATCCGGGTGATGCCCGCCCTT
>JACPDC010000409.1 GCA_016184235.1 Deltaproteobacteria bacterium
TCCTGGGAGAAGATCCTTACGCCTACGTCCTCGGGGAGTGCGAGAAGAGGACGATGCGCGCCTTGAACCGCTACCAGATCGAGCAGGGGCTGATGAAAAGGGAGCTGGCGCTGGAGAGCCTCTTCGTCCGTGAGGCCTTCGCCTGACCCTACGAAAAAAGTTTTTTTAGCCACTTCCGCGTGCCGGCGACGGACTGTTCCGCCGCCTTGCGATTCGCCTCGATCTTCCCCGCAGGGTTATTGAGAAAGGCGTGGCCCGCCCCCTGGTACATCCGGATCTTGTATTTCTTGCCGTAGCGATCCAGGGCCTGCCGAAACATATCGATCTCGGCCGCTGTCGTGTTGGAATCCTCCGTGCCGTAGTGGCAGAGGAGCGGCGCCCGGATCCCGCGTAGATCCTCGGGGTCAGGGAAAAGGCTCTGATAGTAGATCACCCCCGCAGCGAAACTCTTCGACTTCGCCAGGGCGTACAGGGCCAAGCCGCCGCCCATGCAAAAACCGAGCACGGCGATCTTCCGGTTCCCCACATAGGGAAGCCTGCGCAGGTAGGAGACGCTGTCGCAGATCTTCTCTACGGCCTTGGGAATATCCAACGAGGTCTTGGCAAGGGCGCAGGCTTCAGGGGTGTTATAAAGCCTGCCGTAAAACAGGTCCGGGGAAAGGCAGACAAAACCTTCCCTGGCGAATCTCCGCGTCACCGCCCTCTGGCCGTCATCGAGACCGCGATAGCCGTGAATCAGGACTATCGCATTGCGCGCGCCGCCCGCGCTGGGACGGGAGATAAAACCGTCCACGACCTCCTTGCCGCTTCTGTAGGCCGCATGCATGGAGACTATTCTTTCCGCCATCCCGCGCTCCTTACTCTTCAACCACCGAGATTTTGGCCTTCACGCCGTTTTTCGCCAGCTCCCGCAGATATTCCTGGTGAAGCTGAGGTGGCTCCTCGTCGAAGGGGAGCATGTCATGAAGCTTCGTCCGGTACCGGTCCTGGCTGTGCTTCGGGCTTGAGCCCCGCATGGCGAAGTGGCGCATCGTGGTATGGCCGGTATTGAAATGGCCGTGATACATGAGATCGCCGGGCGAATAAATCGTGCCGGGACGAATCTCGAAGCGCTGGCGCTCTTCGCCTTCCCGCCACACCATGGCGAAGCCCGTCCCCTGGGTGACGCAGACGATTGCCCCCGGCCCGTGGCGATGAAACGTGCTCCGGCTGCCGACCGGGAACTCCTGGATGTGGCAGCCGTAGGTCGTCCCGGCGATGCCGAAGCGCATGATGCGCACCCCCGGCCCCTTCATGGGATATTCATCGAGCGGAAACGCATTGACGTCCGGGATCAGGTTGGTTTCCCAGCTGCGCACCGTGAGCCTCTGGTTATGGCTGAAATAATCCGGCTCGTTGCCGAACCGGTCACGGAACTGGAAAGGGTTACGGAAGATGAAATCTTCGCTGTGAAAAAAATTCATCAGGCGAGGCGCGTTGCTCCCCGCCAAAAGGCGAACCGGCTCGTCCCTGGATACATTGAAGTGTTGATAGGACACGTTGAGCGGAATCGCGAAGATCGCGCCCGCGCTCCATTCGAAAGTCCGCTTCGCATCCCCCTCATGCCACACCGTCGTCGCGCCGCGACCGGTCACGATGTAAATCAGGGTCTCGAAGAGATGGCGTTGGGGCAAGGTCTGGGTCGCGGGCGCGATCTCGCAAATAAAGGCGTCGGTCTCCTGTTGATCGCCCATGTTGAGGTAGCAGCCGAGGGCGCCCATGCGCTTCCAGGGCTTGAGCTCCACGGCCTTGAGGTCTTCCAGGAAATAGCCGCGGATCACCGGCAGGCCCTCTTTCTCCAGGAATTGCTCGTAAGGCGTGGGTCCCAAAAGAATCGGGTCTCTGAAAGGAAGTCTCATAAGTCACTCGCTTTCCATCGGTAAAATCTCTTTGTGAAGGGGGGCGCCGGGGTTAAAAAAGCGTCCACCACGCGCCCAGCATCAGCATGACGGCCAGCGAGAGCCAGAAGAAAGTGTACTCCTGCCAGGTCGTGTACTTGGGCCGTTGGTAGATATTGTAGTGTCCGAGCTCCGTGAGCATATAGCCGAAAACGCCGATGACCGCGAGAACAGTCGCCCTATAGGTTCCGAGGAGTTCCGCGTTATGCGCGGCGATGTTTCCCAAGGGAATTACGATGCCGAACACGGCGAGAACGGCCATGCTGAACAGCAAAAGGATGAAGCCGAACTTGAAGTGGCGTATCTCGGGATCGAACGCGAGCTCGCGGTTCAGCGTCCACCAGAAGGCGGCAAAGAGGAAGCCGAAGAAGACAATGGCGGCTGTCAAGTATACGTCTGGACTCATAGCTTCACCACATCTCCCACACTGTGTTTGCGCCGGCCGATCATATATATAAGGGTCGGGCAGGCATATTCAACCTCTTTCAACCCGGTCGTTTCACCTTGGCATAGCAAACGCAATCGCGAGGAAGCGGGCTTACGTTCGGATGGATGCTCCAGGAGCGCAAGATCCCCTCGCGCTCCATCCCTGCTTTCTCCAATACCCTGGCCGACGCCTTGTTGTCCACGTCGCAAACCGCCCACACACGGTGAATCTCCGGCTGGCCCATGGCCCAGTCCACAACCGCCCGCACGGCCTCGGTCATGATCCCCTGTCCCCAGTACGGACGGGCAAGGACGTATCCCAGATCCGCCCTGTAGCCGTCCACGCCACCTCCAACGCCCGCACCGCCATGCAGCGCAGGACGAAATCCCGGCTGTTCTCGATGCTCTCATGCGGCTGCCAGACGAGATATCGGGTCACTTCAGGATCTCGCGCGTAACTCGAAAAGATCTCCTCCGCATCCTCCAACACCGGCGGCGTAAGTTGGAGTCTCGCGGTTTCGATGACTTTCGGCGGACTCATGAACGGTCCGGCAGGAGATTAGATAAAGGCCCGCATTTTATGCTTAGCCGTGCTTCTTGACCCAGGAGAGGATCATGCTGTTCGTCTCCTCGGGGGCTTGCCAGAAAAAGCCGTGAGACTGCCCTTTGAGGATCTTGAGCTCCGCGCCGGGAATGCGCTTGGCCAGGACTTCGGCCTGCGCCAGATGATTGCTGCGGCCGGCGTCACCGTCGCCGATGACCACGAGGGTCGGAACTCTCACGTCTCCAAGGCGGTGCGTCCCCTCCCAGTTGTGGCGCGCGATGACGATATGGACGTATTCGGATAGCTTGGCGTGCGTCGCCCAGGCGAGCTTAAAAAATTCCTCGACCTGCTCCGGATAGCGATCGCGAAAATCCTTCGTGAAAAAAGTATCCGAGCCGCAGATCTCGTGGCGAATCGCCTTCTCAAATCCCATTTCAATCAATTCCACGACCAGGCGATGGGGCAAGCCGGTGATGCAGTCCGAGCCCGGCCGGCCAGCAGGGCCCGAGCCGCTCGCCGCTAGGATCAGGCTCTTCACCCGGCCGGGATAGTTGAGCGTCATGGAGAGTCCGATCCGCCCTCCCATGGAGTGGCCGAGCACGTGCGCCGAACGGATGCCGAGATGATCGAGCAAGGCGACGACATCGTTAGCCATCTGATCGATCGTGTAGACCTCTTGCTTTACAGTAGATCGTCCGCAGCCTCTTGGGTCGTGGATGATGAGATTGAGCGATTTCGATAGTCCCGGCACCTGGTACGGCTTCCAGACCTCTCCGGAGAATGCCGTGGAAGGAATAAAAACCAGCAGCTCCCCTTGCCCGTGCGATTCGTAGTAGAGATCAACTCCCGTAGGCAATTTGACATTCGGCATATGGGACTCCTCTAACACCCTCGAAGTTCAACAGATGGGTTCTTGGTCTTCAGGTTAGTAAGAAACTCATGGAAACCGTCAAACTGATTGAGCAGCCTGACCTTTCCCCGATTGGTTTTTACGACAAGAAACCCGAATTGCGATGCTTCTGGCTTGATTGATTTGATCTCAAGTGGGAGGAGCCGTTTCCGGCGGAGGATGCTCACAAACTCTATTTGATCGTCCGCTTGCACTGTAATTCTGTGAGGAATTGTTAGGATCACGTACCATAACCAGCCGACTACGGCGAGCCAAAATGTGCCGAATAACCACTGTGGCGTATCATCTCCGAACCCTATGGCCGGTCCTAACGCCGCAAGCACTCCTATCACCGTGAATAGACCGAGCACGCCGAATACCATCAGCTTGATGTAAGTCGACACGTACAGAGGGTAGGTCTTGGTGTCAGACATTGAATTCTAAACCGCGGATGTCAAGAAGGCGTACATTTTTTAAGACTCTAGACCCCCTTTTTCTCTCCCGCCAACCTCACTAAAGCCCGAAAAATCGGAAAAAGCCGGTCCCGTCGGCTGTACTTTTTAACCTTTTAACTAAATCGCCTTCTTTTGCTACTCTCGTTATCTCTGCGCAGGTCTTGCCCATTTGACCAAGAAAAAACTCCTTTTCTTTAGGCGTCCTACGCGATTCATCCTTTGCTATTCGAAAACGCTCTATCTGCCCTAGTTTATAATATATGTAATGAAGCCGGCTGAGAATTTCCTTTGGCAAAATCCCTTGTTGGGAGATAGTTGCCATAAATACCGTAGTCCGAAAATCGCCGGGCGGTAAGATTCTCATCTGTGCCAGTTTTTTTATATCTTTATCTCCAGCCTTTAGCTTTTCGCCTGCCTGTGCGATCGCCTGACAAATAGCGTAATTGTCCTCCACCTCTGTGAGTAAAACTGAGGCGACCTTTTTTGTGTCCTTATAGTCGATATACTGCTGTGTGATCCACCAAGTAACCAGGGAAGCAACAAGGCCCAATATCGCACCCAAAAGCGTGTTTTTCATAGTGCCTCTAATCAGTAGTCCCCCAAAAGCCAACACCCATCTTCAATATTTTCTATAGATTACCCGCAGGTCGTAGA
>JACPDC010000103.1 GCA_016184235.1 Deltaproteobacteria bacterium
GCTTGCCACCGTAGGTCTGGCCGAGGGGGCGGTCCGGGAAAGCAAGGATCGCATCCGCGCGGCGGTCAAGAACTGCGGCTACTCCTTTCCGACCAAGAAAATCACGATCAATCTGGCGCCGGCCGACATCAAGAAAGAAGGCTCCGCTTATGATCTGCCGATGGCGGTCGGGATCCTGGCGGCCGAAGGGCTCGTTCAAAAAGACCGGCTCAAAGATTATCTGCTGGCCGGGGAGCTTTCTCTAGACGGAGAGATCAAGCCTATTCGCGGCGGCCTCCCTATCGCCGTGGCGGCAAAAAGAGAGAAGCTCAAAGGCATTATCCTGCCGGAAACGAACAGCCCTGAGGCGGCCGTCATTGAAGACATCGAGGTGCTCGCGGCCCAACGGCTGCCCCAGGTCGTCGAGTTCCTCAACGGCGAAAAGGGCCTCACGCAGACCAGGGTGGATCTGGCCGGACTGTTCCATCTGCACTGCCAGTACGATTCGGACTTTAACGACGTCAAAGGGCAGCAGCATGTAAAACGCGCATTGGAGGTGGCTGCCGCCGGCGCCCACAACGTCATCCTGGTGGGGCCGCCGGGATCGGGCAAAACCATGCTGGCCAAAAGGCTGCCCACCATTCTCCCGGACCTGACGCTCACGGAGGCGCTCGAATGCACCAAGATCCACAGCGTCATGGGCCTGCTGGACGGCCGTCCCATTATCGCGACCCGCCCGTTCCGCTCCCCGCACCACACGATCTCCGACGCCGGGCTCGTAGGGGGCGGGAGTGTTCCCAAGCCGGGCGAGGTCTCGCTGGCGCACAACGGGGTGCTCTTTCTCGACGAGCTGCCGGAGTTCAAGCGCAACGTCCTGGAAGTCCTCCGCCAGCCCCTGGAGGACGGAAACATCACGGTGTCGCGCGCGGTGGGATCGATCAACTACCCGGCAAGCTTCATGCTGGTCGCGGCGATGAACCCTTGCCCCTGCGGATTTTTTACCGACCCTCAGAAAGAATGCGGCTGCACGGCTCCACAGATTCAAAGATACCGCTCCAAGGTCTCCGGCCCGCTGCTCGACAGAATCGACATCCAGGTGGAAGTGCCGGGGCTGCGCTACCAGGAGCTGGCCACCCGCAATCCCGGCGAGCCCTCCACGCTCGTCCGCCAAAGGGTCAACGAGGCGCGCGCCAGGCAGCTCAAGCGCTTCGAGAAGAGAAACCTCCACGCCAATGCCCAGATGGGAGCAAAAGATATCAAGCGCTACTGCGGCGTGAAGCCGGGAGCGGAAAAGCTCCTGGAGACGGCGATCGACAAGCTGGGCTTAAGCGCCCGGGCCTACAGCCGCATCTTAAAGGTAGGAAGAACCATCGCCGACCTGGAAGGCTCCGAGGAGATCCAGCCCGCCCACATCTCCGAGGCGATCCAGTATCGGAGTCTGGACCGGAGATTATAGAGAGCCGGTTCGGCGCCTCATCTCTTTTATCAGCGAGTCTATAAACCCCTCATCGTCGAGCCCCTTTACCCAGTGAAGGTCCCATAGAGCAAGGGGATCCAATCCCTTGGCCCCAGGGTATTCCAGGGTGGCGATCTCATAGCTGTTGGCGATCGCCTGAGGCGTCGGGTAAGGCTGAGGCTTGAGTCCCTTTACGATGGCGTCAAATTGTCTTTCCATCTCCGCCATGCTCCTGATCTTCATCCGCTTCATCGGCTCCGCCGAGACAATCTTCAGCGCCTCATCCCGCCGGTAAATCATCAAGCAGATCGCGTGCGCCACCGCCTTGACATAATCCCTCAGAAGCTCCGGGTTTTCTCCGGCGAACACGGACTGACAGGCCTGCGCGAAATGGCCGACGATGGGAATTTCCGGCACCGGGAGAACCTTCAGTCCGGCAGCCAGCGCCTCAGGCAGGTAAAGCGGCGAGAGAAAAACCCCGATGCATTCTCCAGACGCCACCTTTTTCCATTGTCCCCACCTGCCGACCTCGCTGTCCTTGACAAGCAGCGTCCGGACCTCTCTTTCCAGTCCCATCATCCTCAACCAGAGAGCGACGGCATGGGGCTGCCCGGATGATCGGACAGCCAGGATCTTGCCTTTGAATTCTTCCGGCCCTTGGACACGGCCGGGAACCACCAGCTCTAAGTTTCCTCCTCTGCTGGGAGCGCAAAACATGGTGATCTTCCTGCCTTTGGCGGCCTCCTCGTAGAGATATTCCAGATGCTCGATGATGATATCCGCGGAGCCGTTGAAGAGCGCACTCTCGTAGGCTTCGGTCCCCCGGATTTGCAGGACCTCGACATCGATGTCGTAATGGCGCGCCGCCATCTCCTGGATGCAGAAGATGACCGGGGCGCGGTCGTCGTCTCTGTAGGCCAGTCTTAAGCGCCGCATAGCTTTTTCAGGCGCCGCAGCCTACCGTCCGTGCAGCCGGGTGAAGAAACCTTCGCTCTCGAGCTCTCGGAGCAGCGTGAGATCGAGAAACTCCGACGCCTTTCGACCTTTGAGCTGGGGATAGGTGAAGCTCAGATCCTCGATGTCGTTCTGGATCGCCTCTTCGCGGGGGAAGGGCCTGACGGGTATGGAGTTGAGCAGATAATTTCTGTGCATGGACTCCAACAGCCTGGGATCATCCACCTTCATGTACTTGCGGTAGACTCGGAATGCCTGTTCCCTGTTGTTGCGGCCGATCCACGTCCCCTCGGCCAGTGCCATGATAAAGGCCTTGAGATCCCGGGGGCGCTCTTTTAACAGCTGGCGGCTGGTCGCGATATCGCTGCCCGTGGTGTAGACTCCCGCCTCGAGAAAATCAGCCAGCACGGAGATCTTCTGGCCCCTCAGCTCCAGTTGCAGGATGTTATCCGCGGTGCCGATCGTGGCATCGATCTTCCCCTGCAGCATGATCAGCAGCCGCCTGTCGGACTCGCTCAGACCGGTCGGTATCAGGTGGACATCTCTGCCGGGCTGCAGGCCGAGCTTCGGCAGGAGCCGCTGGAGGGCGTAGTCGGAGCCGGCGCCGATCCGGCTCGAGCCGATCACCTTGCCTCTCAATTCCTGAATCGAAGTGATCGACGGGCGGGCGATCAGCTTGTATCCGATGGCCCCGAGGCTGGCGATGATGACCACGGGCGCGCCGCGCGCCGCCGCGCCTACCGCCGAGGAGCCCGAGGCCGCGATCACCTGAACGCTGCCGCCGAGCAGCGCGTTTACCGAGATGACCCCGGAGGCGATATAGACCAGGTTGACCTCAATCCCGTATTTCTCGAAGATGCCGAGATCCTTCGCGATCCACAGCGGGGCCCGCGTGCCGGAAACCGACGCGTAGGAGATGGTCAGCGGCTCCGATTTCTTGTCCTGGGCGTGATCCGATGCCGTGAGGGACAGAAACAGACCGAGCCAGGCAGTGCGATAGAGCCATTTTGCCTTTTTCATTTTGCCTTTTTACTTTCTATCTAATAGTGCTCGCCTTCTTTGAGGGCCTTGATCGACGCGCGGATCCTGGCCTTCGACCCGATCCTGTGTTTGTAGAGGAGGAACGGCCACGCGCGGTACGGATTCTCCAGCCTGGCGTTTACCCTTCCCCGGCCGGCATCCGGCAGAGGCTTCGGCGTCGTGAAACTCATGAGCAGAAGCTGGTCCTGGCAGGCCCTTTCCAGCTGGATCGCGGAGATCGAGGTCCCTTCGATTCCCGGCCCGACGACGACGCAGCCGTGACCGCGCAGCAGAACGGCATAATGGCTCGCGAGCGCGTCCGCCATTCGCCGGGCCAAGTTTTCGCTGCTGATCCCGTGACTGTCAGGAAAGATCGGAAGCCCGTCGGCAAAGATCCGCGCCTCGCGGTTAAACGGAACCAGGCCGGTATCGAGGAGACCCAGCAGGATCGAGTAGCGGGCATGGCAGTGAAGCACGCTGCCGACATCGGACCGGCTCCGGTAAACGACGCTGTGTATCGGAGTCTCCGAGGGGATCGGCCCCTTGCCGGCGATCCGTCGCCCGGCAAAATCAACCGTGCAGATATCTTTGGGCCCGGCGAGGACGCCGGCGAATCTCGGATTGATCAAAAAGCTCTCTGTTCCCGGAATACGCGCGCTGAGATGGCCCGAGCCTGACAAAACTCCTTCCCCGGTCAGGACCTGCAATCCCTCCACCAGGCGGCGCTTCAAATCCCGGATGGTATTTTTCTTCACGATCCGCCCTCGCGCCTCTCGCTACCTTCCCATGGCCTCATCGATCACCTTGAATGCCCCCTGGAGATCCCTGAATTCCGCCCTATAAACGGGCATGAATTTGTCGCCGGTCTTGGGCTTGTAGCCTTGAACGGCAGGGTCTATAGGCACATCTTCCCTTAAACTGAAGACGGGGTCTATGCGCAGGAAGAGCCTTTGATAATGGGTCTGGCCTTCCCGGGAAAGGAGCCAATTGACGAATACCCTCGTCGCATTGGGATGGGGCGCGCGGTTCATGATGCTGAGCGAGCCCTGGGTCGCGCGCATGTAGATTCCTTCCTTGAACGCCCGCGGCTCAAACCGCGCCAGAGGCAGCCCTTGCCTCATGGCCGTTTGAAGATCACCTGCGGAGGGGGCAAGGCCGACAGCGAATCTCCCCACTGCCAGCCAGTCCACGAGCTGGCGGCTATCTCGCGACAGGGCGATCTCCATCTCGCCGAACAGGAGTCTCAAGAACTTGGGGCCCAGATCCGGATGGTAGTAGGCGAACTGAAGGAGCCCGCTGGGGAAACCGGGCAGCTTGGGATCCATCGCCACGATCCTGCCTTTCCACTTGGGCTTGAGCAGATCCCAATAGGAAGTAAACTCTTTCGGCTCCACGAGCTTGCTGTTGTAAGCCATGTCCGAGCGGACCACGCCTTCAAAGACGAGGATGTATTTGCCTTCCGGATCGGCGTAATGGTGCTGTCTCTGAATCCAGCGCGACTTATCCACGACCTCAGGCAAAAGCAAAAAAGCTGGAGCCGGCTCGAGCATTTTAGCCGGGTAGAAAACGTCCGAGGGGGTGCCCGCAGAGCCCAGGTAGATGTCGGCGAAATCTTTTCCGGCCCTCCGTTCGGCCATAATCCTCGAGCTAAGCTCGCCGCCCCGGCCCGTGACCCCCGTGACCTTGATCCCCGGGTAGCGCCTGCTGAACTCGCCGAAGAGCTTATCGAAGGGGCCCCTCGTGTGGTAGGCGGTGATTTGCCCTTCCCTTTTCGCCTCCTCCTGGACCCTTTCCCACTCCGCCTCCCAGCCCGGCCCGGGCTCGCCGGCCTGTAGAGCGCCCGGGAAAAAGAGGGCCGCGATCAAGAAACAAAGCCTCATTTCATCCCTTCCCTGCGCTGCTCACTTCCCGCTCTCCGCCTGCAGCGCCGCCTGATAGAAGGCGTCATAGGTGACCCACTGCTTTGCCTGGCTTCTCTTCAGATGAAGCCAGATGGCCCGCTGCGCCTCCGGGGTGACGGCGCGGCTCAAAACGATCTGCTCTCCCAGCTTTCCGTGATCCTGATCCGCCTCGCCATGGGCGGTGAAAAACTCCAAGGCCTCAGGCCGGATGCGATATTTATCCCTGAGCGCCTCAGCCCAGACGGGATGAACCAGCGCGTTAATCTTCTCTCCCACTCGCAGATTGGCCGGGAGGTCACCCACATTTTGTTTCATGGACTTGTACCGCTCCGCGTCCAGAACAACCTGCATGAGTGGTGAAGGCTCTGATCTACTGACCTCGTCTCTGTCCAGCCCCAGGCCCTCGCAGAATCTCAGCCACAGCTCGGGATGGCTCGGGTATTTTCCCCCGGCCAGATCCTCGCCGGACTCCGAGATCAAGACCTTGAGTTGCTCCTGCAGCTCCTCCAGAGTCGGCGCCGTGGCTACGATGTAGGCGTCGTTGCGAAGCGTTTGAACCTTGGCGTGGTAGTCCTGTTTCGCCCAGGCCTGGAGCTGCTGGATCGTCCATTCCCCGCGCACGAGCTTCACACAAAACGGGTGGTTGATCTTGGTGTGATGGGCGAGCACCGTCTCCGAGACCAGTTCGAGGAACCTGTGCGGCGGGAGAGATTCTCCCGGTGGATCGGGAAAACGGGGATGGCTCCAGGGAGTTTTTATCTCCCGGTACATTTTCCGCACCCGATCCCTCAGTTCAGCGATGGAAGCCATGCGCGGCCACCTCCGGTTCCGTACTGCATCAGCCAATAGCTTATCAAGAATCGGGCTGTCAAGGAGACGGTATGGCTGAGATTGACAAGGCGGAACGTACGACTTATATGAGAGCCCGAGACCGTCCGGAATCATCCCTTTCCTATGCAGCCCTGCAAAGTATGGATTCGCCTGCAATTGCCCGACAGAGAGTTGCGTTCCTTACGGCGCGGGTTTCCCGAGGTTGAGTTTTTCTGCGGCGAAGAGGCAGGGCGGGAGCCGCGGCAGTTTGACGTGGTCCTTACCGAGGAGCCGCTTCCCGATGCCTTGGTCGAGCGCATGCCCCGCCTCAAGTGGCTGCACGCGACCCGCGGCGGCGTCTATCCATACCTCACACCGGCGATCAAGAGCCGGCCGATCGCGGTCACCGGCTCCAAGGGTATTCACGGCGCGGCATTCTCCGAATTCGCGCTCGCCTGCATCTTCGCGCTGGCCAAGAAGCTGCCGCAGTGCTGGGAGGCGCAAAAAGGGCGGCGCTGGGAGAAAGTGGACACCGAAGAGATAGCGGGCAAGACGCTGGGCATTCTGGGTCTCGGCACCGTCGGCTCCGAGCTTGCCAGGAAGGCCAAGGCATTAGGACTCAAAGTCATCGCCACCAAGAGGAATGTCGGGGCAAGACCGGAATACGTGGATGAAATAGGCCCGCCGGAGTTTCTGCCAAGATTATTGAGCGCAGCCGACTTCGTCGCCCTCTGTCTGGCATCGGTGCCTTCGACCGAGAGAATCCTGGGCGAAAAGGAGCTGCGGTCGATGAAGCGGAGCGCTTACCTGATCAATCTCACGGCGGGAAAGGCGGTGGAGGAAAAACTATTGGTGCTGGCTCTTAAGGAAGGCTGGATTGCCGGAGCCGCGCTCGATGCCTTCGCCAGGCAGCCTTTATCCCCCGATTCCGAGCTCTGGGGCCTTGCCAACGTCATCATCAGCCCGCGCATCGGCGGCGCGGCGGCGCAGAGGTGGGAGCTGCTGATGCCGATCTTCGCCGAGAATCTCAGACGTCTCCGGTCCGGAGAGAAGCTGCTCAACCTCGTGGACAAAGAGTGGGGCTATTAACCATAGGGAAGAAGAGGATCGGTTCCATTTTGCATGTCATCCCTTCGGGAACGGGATCGTGTCCTGAAATTTTTTCATCACCTGCTCCCGCAACTCCCGGCTCGTCCGGCTCACCTTGGGAAACTGGTCGCGCCACGCAAAAGGCCTCACCGCGTAAAAGATCGCTCTGCTGTTGGTATGGTCTTTCGACTCCCTCTTGTCAGGCGGCATACGCGGATCGAGCGGCGTGCTCCAGCAGCCGTCGACGATGTCGATGTTGGTCGCCGGATCGACGCGCGTCATCATCGCCCACAGGACTTCCTTCAAGTTCGTAGGATCGATATCCTCATCCACCACGACCACGTACCGGCCGTTTCTGGCGGAGGCCGAGCAGGAGAGCGCCGCCATGCCGGCCTGCTTGGCATGGCCGGCGTAGCGCTGCCTGATGGCGACGACGCAGAGGTAGGAGGTGTGGTTGTAGACCCCGACGACATCCTGGATGCCGGCGCTTTCCAGCTGATCCCACAGGATGCCGGCGCTGGGATTGGCGTCGATCTTCACGGCGCCCGGCCACAGCGGCGCTTCGTCTTCCAGGATGGGGTCGTTGCGGTAATAAACCGCTTTGACCTTGATCACGGGCTGCGGCTCCCCCGTGCCCAGGGTGCCGCCGGAATAATAGCCCGGCCATTCTCCAAAGGGCCCCTCGGGCCGGGACTCCACGCCCGGAGGAGGGACCTCCCCCTCGATGGCAATCTCGGAGCTTGCAGGTATCGGCAGCCCGGTCAGGGGGCCGCGCAAGATTTCCAGGGGCCTTCCGATCACGCCTCCCGCATTATCGAGCTCCGAGTGGCCCCAGGCGATCTTTGTGTGAGAGATGGCAAAGACAATCGGGTGCAGGCCGAAGGTCGCCACTACCGGACAGCTTTTGCCCTGCTCCCAATATTTCATGCAGATGAGCCGGCCGTGCTGCCCCGGGCTCATCCACAGACCCAAAAGGTTGCGCTCATGAAGCTGCATCCGGTAAGTTCCCACGTTGACGAATTTTCCCTCGCCGTCGGCGTTGATGAGACAATCCCCGGTCCCGATATAGCGCCCGCCGTCTTGCTCGTGGAAACGGACGGCGGGAAATTTGAACAGATCGACTTTCTCGCCTTCCATCATGTTCTCCATGAGCGGCGAGGTCTTGACCTCCCGAGGAGGAATCGGCCGGGCCGACCTGATCTTGCGCGCCACCAGCCGCACGATCTCCAACTTGCTTTTGTCCGCGGGCAGCCCGAAGGCCACCGCGACCCGTTTGTATGAGGCGTAGGGAAGGCTCAGCACCCTGAAGCCGGCAGGGTATCCCTTGATCCGATTGAAGAGGAGCATGGGAGGCTGCGGCACCAGCTCCGCCGTCGACTCCACCAAGGCGCCGATCTCTCCATCCCAGTCGGCCCCATCGATCTCCCTCCAATCACTGACCTTTTTCGCCTCTTCGATAAAACCCCGCAGATCGTTGTAACCAAGAGAATCCATCAGCGTGTCTCCATTCATTTCAGGATTACGGGACCATCTACAGTTTTACGGTTCCACCTCGCAACTCTTGCATCCTAAGCCCAACAGGCGAACCCCATAGCGCAGCCGACGCCCGTTGCGGTTCGATAGAGGGGCATGTATTCAACGACGGTGGCGGGCCGGTCCGCCGCGGCTGCCGTGATCATCCAGTTGCGGATCTCGGAGGTCCCCTCGACGAGCGCCGCAGGGTCCATCGCCTGAAGAAATTCCATATCGTTTTTCTCCAGCGCCCGGATGAAGCTCCGATCGAGATGCTCGTCGATCTTGGTATGGCTCAGCCCGCCCGAGCCCACGACGAGGACCCTTCTTGTTTCAGTGAAGCGGAGAATGGCTCTTGCCAGAGCCTGGCCGAATTGAACGCACCTCTTGGCGGAAGGGGCGGGAGGGTAATAGGTATTGACCATGATCGGGACGATCGCGCGGCGAGCGTCGGGCATGAGGAACTTGAGAGGCCGCGCAAAGGCATGGCCCAGACCGCCGTCGTAGCGCGTCTTCCTCGAATAGGCGGGATCGAACCCCTGATCCGCCAGTCCTTCAAGAATGGCGACGGCCAGAGGGTCATCGACTCTGTAGCGCGTGCGGTTTTCCGACTTGGGCTGGTTTAGATACCTGAGGCTCGTGCTCGCCTCCACTCCTGCGCCGATAAAAACAGTGAACGGCGGCATGTTGTCGTCGAGGAGATTTTCATGCTGGTCGTCGCCCACGACTACGATGGTGTCGGGGGCAAGCGCCTCCAGTTTCTGACGCAGCTGATCGACCGCCGCCATGCAACGCTTCCACTTCGCCCACTTCGCCTCCATAGTCTCGCTCTCCAGTTCAGGCTTGATAGGAAGCGGATCCCAGCTGCGGGTGTTGAGAAGACCCCACTGGTCCGGAGCGAGCACCAACTGCGGCGCGTGCGACATGGCCAGAGCACCCGTCAGTTCCGCCATAGCCTACGCCCTCCCCATCATCCCGACCTGGGCCAGAGCGTGATGCCCTCGCTTTTAAGCTCGAGAAAAACTCTTTGGCCCGCCTTGAGGACCTGCGACGCCGGGGCGATCAGGAGCCGCGTCACCGAGCCGAGAGAGACGGTATATTCGTAGCGATCACCAAGAAAGTGCACGCCCTCCAGGGTAGCCGGGACAACGTTCGGTATCCCGGCCGGCGTCGAGTTCCAGATCGCGATCTGCTCCGGACGTATGGCGACCATAACCTCATCGCCCGCCGCAGGGGCTGCGCCACGCGCTGAGGGAAGGCTGCCCGCGGCGACCTGCAAGGGGGAACATGCCATTCCATCAAGCCGCACTTCCAAGCCGCCATTGGCAGGACGGAAAACCTTTCCCCCGAGGGCGAAGGTCTTGCCCAAAAAATCCCGGGCGAAAGGAGTGGCGGGCCGGTAATAGACCTCCTCGGGGCAGCCGACCTGTTCCAGCTTCCCTCCATTCATGATGCCGATGCGGTCGGACAGGCTCAAGCCCTCGATTTGATCGTGAGTCACAAAAAGCACGGTTACGCGGATACGACGCTGAAGCGCCTTGAGCTCGCGCCGCATCTCCTCCCTCAACCGGGCGTCAAGGTTGCTGAGAGGCTCGTCCAGGAGGAGAACTCGGGGCGAGAAAACCAGGGCTCGGGCCAGGGCGACCCGCTGCTGCTGCCCGCCGCTAAGCGCCGGGGCGGGACGATCCTCCAGCCCCGCGAGCCCCACCAGCGCCAGCGCCTCCATGACCTTTTGCCGCACTACAGGCGCCTTCACGCGCCTGAGCCTCAACGGATAGGCCACGTTGTCAAATACCGTCATATGAGGCCAGAGCGCGTAAGACTGGAAGACCATCCCCATCTCCCGTCTCTCGGGTTGGACGAAAACCCTTTGGCTGTGAGAGAGCAGGCAGCGCTCTCCCAGATGGATCTCTCCCGAATCGGGCCTTTCCAGGCCGGCCACGACTCGCAGCGTTGTTGTCTTGCCGCAGCCGCTTGGCCCTAGAAGGGTAAAAAATTCTCCCTCCTCAATGTCGAGATCCACGCCATCGAC
>JACPDC010000104.1 GCA_016184235.1 Deltaproteobacteria bacterium
GGGGTTGTCGTAGAGTATGGGCATGCCGGTCTTGACCCCGGGCCCGACCATCACCGGGCTCAGGCCGAAAAACTTCTCGCCCAGCTCCTGGGTCATGCCAAGCATCGGCGGGACCACGCAGGAGGCTATGATGGAGTGGATTTGCTCTCGCCGGATGCCCGCGGAAGAGACCAGGTGGGAGATGAGCACGCCGTACTCGTCGGCCGTCTGCTCCGGCTGGGTCAGCAGCCGCCAATGGGTAATGAGTTTTTTCCCCTCATACACCCCTAACACGATATTGGTGTTGCCTATATCGATGGCCAGAAGCATCGCGTTACAATCATGCAGATGCGGCTATCCGTATCTAAAAATCGCCTGGATTGCAAAGCCCTTTTTACGGGATTACGGGGTTGCGATAGGTGGTCAGACTTTGAGGGGATATCGACTCCGGAGTCAGCGGGTCCGACCACCGCTTTTCCGCGCCTGAATCCGGGCTAGGTCTTGCAATCATACGCAGGCTTACGGTTCCAGAGGTATCACATCCCCGGCGATGATTCTTCGTCTCGTTCCTGTCTCATCCTCCAGGATCAAGGCGCCGTCCCCATCGATCCCTATCGCTTTCCCCTGCACGGCCTGATCCATCATCTCGACCTTCACGCGCTTGCCTTGCAAACGGAAGAAGCCGGCCCAGCGCTCCGCCATAGGCGGGAAGCCGAGCCTCTCCAGATCCCCGTAGCACCGGTTCAGGCTGCGAATCAATTGCAGAGCCAGGGCGGTCCGATCCACGGGCGCGCCGGAGAGCGTCATAAGAGAGGTCGCCGTGTCTCGTATCGATACCGGCATTTCCTCACGAGGGAAATTGACATTGACGCCGATGCCAAGAACGACAAATAAAAGCCGATCCGTAGTGCAGGAGGACTCGGTGAGGATGCCGGCCATCTTTTTGTCGTGGACCAGGATATCGTTCGGCCACTTGATCTCGGGTGGAAAAGGAATGAAGGACTGGATGGTCTCCGCGAGGGCGACCGCGGACATCAGCGTGATCTGCGGGGCGTGCAGCGGGGAAAGCTTGGGCCGGAGAATAACCGAAAGATAAAGATTGCGTCCGGCGGGAGAAACCCAGCTCCTTCCCAGCCGTCCCTTGCCGCGCGTCTGGCTCTCGGCAATGACGACCTCCCCCTCCATCGCACCCTGTTCGGCGAGATTACGGGCGTAGTTGTTGGTGGAATCTATTTCCGGAAAATAGTGGAGTGTTTTTCCCAGCCGCTCCGTTGCCAGTTGCCTTTCTATCTCTTCCACACGGAGCGGCGCCGAAATCTCTTCAAACCCTTTATCCCGGTAACCTTTCAACCCTTTAACTCTTGGGAGCGGCAGATGCGGTAATCTTCATGTTGAAATCGACGGCCGGCGCGGAGTGAGTCAAGGCGCCCACGGAGATGAAGTCCACTCCGGCCTCCGCCACCTCGCGCAGCCGCTCCAGCGTGATCCCTCCCGACGCCTCCACCCACGCCCGTTTGTTGATCAAGCGCACGGCTTCGGCCATCTCTTTGGTCCCCATATTATCCAGCATGATGACATCGGCGCCTGCGTCGAGCGCCGCCTGCACCTGTTTCAAGTCCGCGCATTCGACCTCGACGCGAGCCATGAAAGGGGCCTGGCGCCGGATATTCTTTACCGCCTGGTCGATGGAACCCGCAGCCACGATGTGGTTGTCCTTCACCAGCGCCGCGTCATAAAGACCGAGACGATGATTCGTCCCCCCGCCCATGCGCACCGCGTATTTCTCGAGCGTGCGCAGCCCGGGCGTGGTCTTGCGGGTATCGATGATCTTGCACGGCAAGCCCTTTACCGCATCCACATAGCGACGGGTCAAAGTAGCCGTGCCCGACAAACGCTGGAGGAAATTGAGCGCGGTCCTTTCTCCCATCAAAAGGGCCCGGACCGGGCCTTCTGCCTCCGCCACCACACTACCCTTGGCTATCCGGTCTCCGTCCCGGCACAGGCAGCGAACCTGCATCCGCTCGTCCAAAAACGAAAAAATCTTCTGCAGCAGAAAAAGGCCGGCCACGATGCAGTCCCGCTTCGCCCGGAACAGCCCTTTGCCCTGCGCCTCCGGCGGAACGGTGCTCAGAGTCGTCAGGTCTCCGGCGCCTATATCCTCCTCCAGGGCGCTCTTGATGAGATCTTCGATCTGCGCCGTGATCACCACATCCATAAGCTATGCCTTCCCTCCCGATTGCTCGACTTCCGTAATCCTCTGCAGGCTCAGGTGGAGCGCCCGTATTTTTTCCTGGTACTGGCCCGCTTTTTCCCTTTCCCTCCGGATCACTTCCTCCTTGGCCTTGGCGAGAAATTCTCCGTTGCCAAGCTTCCTCTGGACACGGGCCAGCTCCTCCTCCACCCTGCTCACCTCCCTGGCCAATCTAACCTTTTCCTCCCGTAAATTGACCATATCCTCGAGCGGCAGGTAGATTTCCGTATCCCCTATCACGGCCGTAGCCGTTCCTTTGGGTCTTTCGCCGCCAGTTAAATATTCTACTGCGCCCGCCCGCGCAAGGGCGCGCAGGTAGGGCTCCTGAGACCTGAGGAAGGCAAGGCTCGGCTCGCCCCCGAACAGGATGACCTTCACCTCTTTCGACGGCGGGCAGTTCATCTCCGAGCGCAGGTTTCTAATTGCTCGCGTCACTTCGGTCAAAAAGCCCATCTGCTTGTCAACTTCCGGCTGAATCCAACCTCCTTCCACCGTCGGATAAGGCTGGACCATGATACTGCCCTGCCCGTCTTTGAGAACATGCCAGATCTCTTCGGTCACATAAGGCATCAAGGGATGAAGCAAGAGGAGAATCTTTTCCAGCACCCCGGCCAGCAACCGTTGCGTCTTTTGCGGGCCGTCGCCCAGTGTCCCATTGAGTGACAGCTTGCTCATTTCGATATACCAGTCGCAGAACTCGTGCCAGGTGAACTGGTAGAGATGGTGGGCGAACTCGTTAAAACGATAGGAATCGACCGCCTCACGCGCCTCGCGGATGGTGCTGTTGAGCCGAGATAGAATCCACTGATCGGCCAGATTCAATTTTTCTCCGCGCAGAGAATCCAGCGAAAGCGGTTCCGATCTCACCGCATCGCTCAGATTCATAAAAACGAAGCGCGCGGCGTTCCAGAGCTTGTTGACGAAGTTCTGATACCCGGCGATCCGCTCCTCGGCGAGCTTGATGTCGCGCCCCATCGCCGCGAGAGAGGCGAGAGTAAAGCGGAAGGCATCTGTCCCGTAGCGGTCCATCACCTCGAGAGGGTCGATGACATTGCCCTTCGACTTCGACATCTTCTGCCCCTCTTGATCGCGCACCAGGGCGTGGATGTAGACGTCGCGGAATGGAACGTCCCCCATGAATTTCAGCCCCATCATGATCATGCGGGCCACCCAGAAAAAAAGGATATCGAAGCCGGTGACCAGAACGGAAGTCGGGTAAAAATCTCTGAGGTCCGCCGTTTTTTCCGGCCAGCCCAGGGTGGAAAAAGGCCACAGCGCGGAGGAAAACCAGGTGTCGAGCACATCCGGGTCCTGGACGAACTCTTTTCCACCGCAGGTCGGGCAGCGATTCGGCGCTTCGTGCTGGACGATAGGTTTCGCATCGCGGGAAAGCATGAAGTCGCCGTGGCCGGTCTTGAGGATGTTACTCGCGTCGCACTTCCGGCAGTACCAGGCGGGAATCTGGTGTCCCCACCAGATCTGGCGGGAAATGGTCCAATCCTTGATGTTTTCCATCCAGGCGAAATAAGAGTTGGCCCAACCTTCGGGGACGATTCTGATCTTGCCTTCGCGCACCGCCTGGATCGCCGGCTCGGCTAAAGGCTTGATGCGCACAAACCACTGAGGCGTGAGATAGGGCTCGGTCACCGTCTGGCAGCGATAGCACCGTCCCAGGGCGTGGCGGTACGGCTCAACCTTCTCCAGGAACCCTTTCTCTTCGAGCTCCTCTATGACGAGCCGTCTCGCCTCAGAGCGATCCTTGAGCTGATAGCGCCGCAGCCACGCCGGCGGCCTCTCCTTTCCGTCCACGAAGGCAGCCGGATCGATGCGCGCGTCGGCGTCGAAAATACTGATCTTGCCGAGGCCGTATCTCTCGCCGATCTCAAAGTCATTAAAATCATGCCCCGGCGTGATCTTGAGGGCCCCGGTGCCGAACTCCTGGTCCACGAGGGGATCGGCGATCACCGGAATCGGCCGCTCGACGATGGGCAGAGAGACCTTCCGGCCAACAAAGCGCTGGTACCGCTTATCCTCGGGATGAACCGCCACCGCGGTGTCTCCGAGCATGGTCTCAGGGCGGGTCGTGGCCACAATCAGAGCCTGCGAAGGATCGTCTGCCAGCGGATAGCGGATATACCAGAGGTGGCCGTCGATCTCCTCATGGACCACCTCGATATCGGCCAACGCCGTCTTGCAGCGCGGGCACCAGTTGATCAACCGTTCGGCCCGGTAGAGAAGGCCGTCAACCCACAAGCGCACGAAGGCCTCGCGCACCGCACGGGAGCGACCCTCGTCCATGGTGAAGCGCTCCCGGCTCCAGTCGCAGGAGACGCCCAAGGCCTTGAGTTGGTGCAGAATGGCGCTTCCGGCCTCGGTACGCCACGACCATACGCGCTCAATGAATCTTTCTCTGCCCAAGTCCGTCCGGCTAAGTCCTTTTTCCGCCAGCTGCCGCTCGATGACGTTCTGCGTCGCGATCCCCGCGTGGTCGGTGCCGGGAACCCACAGAACACTGCAGCCATCCATTCTCTTATAGCGGCAGAGAATATCCTGCAGCGTGTTGTTTAGGGCATGGCCCATGTGCAGCGAGCCGGTCACGTTGGGCGGGGGAATCACCATCGCAAAACGGCGCTCGGACGCTGTCGAGGGCTGGAACGCTCTCAGGTCAGACCAGTACTTGTACCATTTTTCCTCGACGTCCTTGTGGGAATACGCCTTCGCCAGATTCATCTATCTATTTCGACTTCCTAGGGGCTTTCTTTCCCTGCTTGGGCGGGGCCTCTTCATCCACCACCTCGACGAGATCGATGAACTGGAAGGCCGATTGCTCGGTCTGCTCCGCAGGATTCTTCTTCGACGCACCCTTCGAGGCCCCGGCCCTGCCGGGCGTCGCGGCGCCGCCCCGCTCCCGGGAAGGCCCGGGAGAGAGAAAATCTCCCACGGCCGCCTCCAGCGTTCCCTTCTCGAGCGGCTTCTTGACGACGACAAGCTTATCCCGCTTCGGCGCCTGTGAGGCGGCCTCTTCCTCCAGCCAGAGGGTCGGAGTCTTGCAGCCCTGCACGGCCCGGAGCACTTCTGCGGTCAGCCGGTTGTGTTCCCGCAGCGCGTCGCCGTCGATGATCACGAGATCGTAATCCTTGAAAGAACCGACGGCCGCGCCAGCTTCGTCTTCCACCCGGACCTCGTGCTCCGGAAAGAGAAACAGGCTGATCGCCTGCTGCAGGATCTTTTGCGGCTCAATGAGGAGAACTTTGCCCATTGCCTTTTGGTTGACGTTTAGTTATTAGCTTGACAAGGTGCTCTCTCCAAGTAAGATAGAGAGGTCACCGATAAAGACGCTTCGTTTTGCGCGCGAAAGTGGCGGAATTTGGTAGACGCGCAGGATTCAGGATCCTGTGGGCTAACACCCGTGGGGGTTCAACTCCCCCCTTTCGCACCATTATCAACACGTAACTTATCATAGCCATACAATTTTCTCTAATGATCCCTCACGAGAGCCGCCTAGCCGCATAGACCCGCAGGCCGGAGTCCCCCGAGCTTCCGAGATTACCCGTATGGCAGTATGGAATTAAATAAGAGCTATGTGGAGACGGTATCTTCTTTACGTTGTCTTTCTACTTGCCGGCGCCTGCTCCCGGGAGCCGAACGCGCCGTCGCAAACCGCTCGCGCGCCTGACGCCAACCGGGGAAGGAGTCTTTACCTCTCGAACTGCGCCGCCTGCCACAATAGCAGCGATCCCGCCAGGGACGGGCCGATCGGCCCGGCAATTAAAGGCTCTTCGCGGGAGCTGCTGGAGGCCAGGATCCTCAAGGCGAGCTATCCGCCGGGCTACCAGCCCAAGAGGAAAACCGCAGCCATGCCGGCGCAACCCTATTTGAAATCCGCTATTCCCGACCTCGCGGCGTTTCTCGGCAGCGACCCGGCGCCCTTAAAAAAGGATCACAAATAACAGGTGGAATATGGCCGCCAGGATGAAACCCGCCCAAAGCGTTCCGGACACCGTGTCGAGGGGTTTCTTCGTCGGTCCCTGAGAACCGACCAGGGCGTTCGCCTCCACGGCGGCGATGATGATCCCGCCGACAACGATCAACCCGGCAATCCCTCCCGCGCTCGCCTCGCCAAAGAGTGTGAGGTGACTGGCCGCTCCCATGTAGAAGAGCATGGGGATGGAGAATAGCGTGTTCGTCCTCGAAGCCAGCGCTGCGCGCCGCCCGCATGCGGCCGCCTCAGGAATCGCCTGCCCTCCCTGCGCCACCTGGGTGGCCGAGGCGATCACTACCTTTTGCTTTGGCCAGATAACCAGCCAGACGTTGAGGAACATGATAGTCCCTAACAGTCCGCCGACCGTGATGGCCCACCCATAGGAGGTGCTGTAAAAGCCCGCGACCCCGGCCTGAGCCAGCTTGTGAAGATAAATGAGAATACCGGCAAGGAAGGTAACCATAGCGCCCCAGCGGAACCACCACAACGCTCGGGGCACCAGTTTCTGGATCGCCCCGCTTCGCACCGCAGGCTCAGTCTCCGCAAAAAACGGAGTCTGAACGAAATTAAAGTAGTAAAGCAGGCCGATCCATGTGATACCGGCCAGAAAATGAATCCAGCGCAACAGAAACAGCCATAGCTCCATATTATTCCCCTCCTTCTATCCGTTTTCCGCTGCTCAAAAGGCTAAGATTTTGGCGCTCGGTTCGTGTTTATATGAATGGAAGCGGCGAATTGTCAAGAATAAAATCGCCCCGCGCGGGTCTAATGGGGAGGCTTCCGCTCTTTAGCTTCTTTCATGCCTTCGAAAGGCGCCCCTTTTTCCACCAGCTTAAAGTGGAGCACGTTGAGCAGGCATTGGGCCCGCTCTTCGAGGGAGGCGGCCTCGAGCAGACTCTGTTTTTCCAGCATGGAGGCTTCCACCGAGAAACAACAGAGATTGAGCCAGGTCTCGCTTTCCAGAGAGGGGTCGCTGAGAACCTTGAGCAAATCCGGATCCTTCTCCTCCATGGTCTGCCGCACCAGGTCGACGATCTCGCTCCGCACCGACGCCGCCAGGGCCTGGCTCGACTCTCTCGGCTCCGCCCTCACAAGCACTCTCGCCTGCCGGTAGGGGCTTTGTTCCAGTATCTGCTCCTGGATATGGTATTCTCTCAACCCGTAGAGCACGATGTTGAAGCGGCCGTCCGGCACCGGCGTGGCGCTGACGATCTCTCCCACGCACCCCACCGGATAGATATCCGGATTCCCATGATAGTTTTTGCTCCAGTCTCCTCGCAACAGAGCCATGCCGATCAACTTCGGCCCGGCCATGGCGTCCTTCACCATCTGGCGGTAACGCGGCTCAAAGATATGAAGTGGAAGATGAACTTTCGGAAAAAGCACTACGTTAGGCAAAGGGAACACCGGAATGACCTGTCCCTGAGGATGGCTGTCTCTTTCTTCGTTCACGGCGCGCGCTTTGATCGAGACTAAACTTGCTTGAAAGGCCCTCACTATTAACACGGCGCCGCCTCTTCCTTCAACCGTCCTCCGGCTTGACCTCCCCCATGATCTGTGCCATTTTGCCTGCTAGTTAACGCTAGCCGCGGAGTCCTTTCTGTTGCAGGAAAATAAAAGAAAAATGGCGAGCCATTCCTTCGTAGCCGAGCTGGTCCGAAAGGCGCCTCCTTTCAAGGGAGCCATCGACCCTTTCACCTGCGTTCAGGCCGAGCTGGAGCTGGTGGAGCAGAACCTGACGCGCTGCATTCGGTCGTCAGAAGCGGCATTGACAGACATTTCCTCCCACTTGATCCACGGCGGCGGCAAGCGAGTGCGGCCTCTGGTTACCCTGCTCGCCTTCAAGCTTTTCGGCGGCAAGAAGCTGGAAGATATCGTAGACATCGCCACCGCTATGGAGCTGATCCATACGGCGACCCTGCTTCACGACGACATCATCGACGGCGCGGATGTGCGACGAGGAAAAGAATCCGCATATAAAAAATTCGGCCTCAAGGCGACGCTGGTCACCGGCGATTTCCTGTTCATCAAGGCCTTTGAGTTCGCGGGAAAATTCGACGATACCGTTGTCCAGTGGACCGCGGATGCCTGTACGCGTCTGACCGAAGGGGAGATGCTCCAGGGCTCTTTCAACCGCAACCTCAACGTGACGCTGGAAGATTATCTGGAGATCGTAAGACGCAAAACCGCCTCCTTGTTTCAGACCGGCGCCCGGATCGGCGCGTACTTGGCCGGTGCAAAACCGGCCCTGGTGCAGCAAATGGACGAGTACGGGATGAACCTGGGAATCGCCTTTCAGATCATCGACGATGTCCTCGATGTCGTCGGGCACAAGGAGCTCCTGGGAAAGCCGGTAGGAATAGATCTGCGGGACGGCAACCCATCTCTGCCGATCATCCTTGCCCTGAACGGAGGGCAGAAAGTGGTGGCAGAGGCCTTTGAGTGCGCCCACCCGACCACGGAACAGATTCGGGGAGCGATCGAGGCCATCCGGGAGGGAAGCGCCATCCAGCAGGCCAAGAGTCTTTCCAAGAGCTATGCGGAGCGGGCCTACAAAGTGATCAAGAAGCTTCCCCCGTCGCTATACCGCAACGGCTTGAAAACCCTCGTCCGGCTTATCATCGAAAGAGACTTCTAGCGCCTCGCATGGGCCCCGCTTACAGGCCGCCGCTGTTATTGCCCGGCCCTTACTCAAGACATTAGACAGTGCAATGCCTCCTTCCTCCAAGCACCAGCTGGTGCAAAACATCTTCGACCGCATCGCAACGCGCTACGATTTGCTCAATCGCGTCATCAGCTTCCACTTTGACACATTCTGGAGGAAAAGGGCGGTCCGCGCCCTGCGCCTCACGAGCCAAAATCCCGTGGTCCTGGATCTTGGCAGCGGCACGGGCGATCTTGCTCTTGCCGCGGCAACCGAGTTCCAGCAGGGGATGATCGTCGGCTTGGATTTCTCGCATGCCATGCTGCGTTTGGCCCTGAAGAAGAAAAAAAACGCCCGGAGCGACAACAGGATATTTTTTATCCTCGGGAGCGCGCTCGATCCGCCGTTTCGCGCCGAAAGCTTCGACGCCGTGGTGACGGCCTTCGTGCTGCGCAATATCACCGACTTGAGCCTGTTCTTCCATCATGCCCACCGGCTCCTGCGGCCGGGCGGAAAACTGGTATCCCTGGATATGTTTCCCCCTTCCCGTTTCCCGTTCTCTCTCTTCTACTCTTGTTACTTCTACCGTTTGGTTCCGTGGATTGGCGCGCTCCTGGCACGCGACCGCGGGGCCTACCAGTACCTCTCCGACTCGGTGAGAACCTTTCACCCGCCCGAGACTGTCGCCGAGCTGATCCGAGAAACGGGCTTTCAGGAAGTGAGGATAGAGAAATTTTTGAGCGGCGCGGTCTGCCTCCACCTGGGAGAGAAACCCGGAGCGTCTCGCTAGGTCAATCATTCATGAGGGCATTTCCGGCCAGTTTTTTGCTGCTCTTTTACCAGGTGGCCTTGGGCGGCCTGTTCGCCGTAGCGGCCACGCCGTTCCACGAACTGGAGCGCGGGTTTTACAAATCGACGGGGGGTGTCCTGTTGGCGATCGGCGCGCTGGGCTTTCTGGGAAAGGCCGACCTCTTTTTTGAATCGTTGTCCGACGGCGCCCGCCCGGCGGCGACGGCCGAAATCGTTCTCTACCTGTTCTTCGTCGTTTTTTTCGCTCTCTATATCCTCTCGCTTTGGGGAGAGCATGTCCGGTTCAGGGCCCGGACCTTTACTCTTGCCCTTTTCACGGGCCTCGCAGGACTTGCAGCGGGCGCCCCGAATTTCTACCAGACTCCCTTGTGGTCGCTCGAGGCGCTCGTCTATCCGCTGAGCTTTTTCCTATCCGCTCTTGTTCTCGGGGGCGTGACGGTAGGCATGCTGATCGGCCACTGGTATCTCATCGACACGGGCCAGAGCATAGATCCCTTTATCCGCATCTACAGGTTTTTCCTTATTTCGCTGATCGTTCAGGTCGTGTTCCTGCTGACGCTGCCGCTGCTGCTCTACCTGCTCGGGAGCCCGAAGAGCATCGTAAGACTACGACAGTTCTGGGAGGAGCACCAGATCCTCTTGTGGAGCCGGCTATTGATCGGTCAAGTCGCCCCTCTAATACTGTCGGGTATGATATGGCGCACGCTGAAGATACCCCATACGATGGCGGCAACGGGCCTGTTCTATATCGCCCTATTGGGAGTCTTCGTGGGAGAGATTTTAGGAAGGCAAATCTTAGCCCTGACCTCCCTGCCCTTCTAACCGACCGCTGAAAAAGGCCCACCTGCTTCGTTCCGCTCGACCCGCTCGCTCCAACGTACTTCCCAAGTACGCCTCCGCTCGCGGCTCATCGTGCGCCTCGCATCTGGGACCTTTTTGACCGGTCTTCTCTATTCTTCTTGTTGGGGATTCTCTTGCGTTGGGGCCGGAGGAGAATAGGTCTTGATCTTCGTCACCCTGAGCCCCTTGGAAGTCCAGCCGAGGTCATAGCCCACTTCCTGGCCTTCTTTGAGATCGGCCGGAGGAAAAGGGAATCTCACGACCGCTTTCCGCCCTGACCAATCCCATATTGTTGCTGGGAAAGAGCTTGCTGATGACTCCCTGATGGAAGAGATCTTTCCCTTGTTTGGGTTCAAGGTTTTCGTCCGGGCCGCTCATGTTTCACATTTAAGACTTCCTCGCCCCGCGCTTCGCCTCCAAGAGCTCTCGCCCATGGCGACCCAGAGCGGCCATCAGGTGTCCCATTTTAGGGTGTTCGGGTTCGAGATCCGCTTTGAGGCCAAAATGTTCCAATGCCTCGCTGCATACCGGTCCGATGGATGCGATGAGAACTCGGCTGAAGGCCTGTCCTAGGGATAGATCCAATTTCTCTTCTACGGCTACATGGAACATGTGATCCACCTGTGTCGCGTTGGTAAAAAGGGCCATATCGACCTGGCGGTCCACAATCCTCCGAATGGCGGCTCGCAGGGGGGCAGTGTCTTCAGGAAGGGCCCAGCGATAAACAGGCACACGGACTACCTTGGCCCCACGGGCCTCAAGGCCGGCTGTCAATTCTCGATTGGTGATGCCGTATTCCTGAACCGCGATGCGCCGACTTCTGATATCCGCCTTACTGTCAAGCTCCGACAGGATATCACGCCAGGTATTGGGCTCAGGGACACTGATATTCGGTGTTAGCCCCAGTTCCTTGAGCGCCGCAACCGGTTTGGGTCCGCGCGCCACCAAAGTAACTTGTTGCAGAGCCGCCGCCACTCTTTCGCGTGAGTATTGACTTGCAACCGCCGCCACCAGCGTCCTGGTACCGACGCCGGTTAATAAAATCAGAACATCGAATTTGCCGGCTTCGAGTTGTCCAATAAAATCTATAGCCGCACTGTTTTCGCCGAGGGGAATTTCTCGCATCGAAGGGGCAATCAAGGGTTCGCCGCCATAGTTCCGGATGAGTTCAGCCATCTCGGCTGCGCGGCGACTTTCAAAAGAGACTATCCTAAGTCCTTTAAGGCTGGATTTGAGGATGACTTCCATTGAGGGGATCCACCCGCTTCACGGCCAAAGCAAGCTCATCAAACCAGTGGAGTCTGTCCCTTAGGGCAACCACCTCCCCTACGACTACCACAACCGGAGGCTGGAGGACAGCGGCTTTATCGATGATGTCCGCGAGCGTGCCGACGACCGTCTGCTGTTCTTCGGTCGTGCCCCATCTTATGAGCGCCACCGGCGTTGCGGGGGACCGTCCGTGGGCGAGGAGCTTGCCCACTATCAGGGGAAAGTTCTTGAGCCCCATGAGGATAACCAGAGTATCGACGGCCGTGGACAATCGCGCCCAATCAACCGACGGCTCCGCTTTGCAGGCCTCATGGCCGGTAATGACGGCAAAGGATGAGGAGAGTTCCCGATGGGTCAGCGGGATGCCCGCGTACGCCGGCACCGCCACAGCGGAGGAAACCCCGGGGACCACCTCGAAAGGAACTCCCGCCGCGAGCAACGCCTCGGCCTCCTCGCCACCCCGGCCAAAGATGAATGGATCCCCCCCTTTGAGCCGGACTACCAGCGAGCCGAGCCGCGCCTGCGCGATCAGGATACCGTTGATCTGCTCTTGCGGGAGGGTGTGAAAGCCACTGCCCTTGCCCACAAACAGGCGCAGGGCTGCTGACGGCGCCTCCTCAAGGAGAACTGGATTGACCAGCCGGTCGTAAACGACCACCTCCGCCCGGCGCAACAGTTCCAGCCCCCGGACGGTCATGAGACCGGGATCCCCGGGCCCCGCGCCGACTAGATACACCTTGCCTTTCTTCATGTCTCCACCCCTAGTTGCTTCAGCAGGTAATTCCTTGCCTTTCCTTGCTTCCCCTCCCTAATAAACCGACGTAGATCACCGTTCAGAGCCTTCTGCCACGTTTCAGCACTCGGGGTTAAAGAGTGCTCTTTTAGCTTTTGCCGGACCTCGGCCACAATTTCCGTGAGTGCCGCGTAGTCCTCGGTAATGTAAGCCTCCAGTTCCTCCCTGATTGCCCTAGAAAGCGCAGGACTCGACCCTCCAGTTGCTACCGCCACCACAAGCTCACCGCGCCGAAGGACCGACGGCAGGATGAAATCGCAATGGGCGGGGTCGTCGGCGGCATTGACCCAAACGCCCAGATCGCGTCCTTCCCTAGCGACCTCCCTGCTTATCTCAGGATCGTCCGTGGCGACAAAGGCGAGCGCATGGTCACGAAGATCACCGGACTGATATTGGCGGCAGATGTGGCGAACCGCTCCCCGGGCGGCTAAGGAAATGAGTTTGGAGGTAAGGGCCGGGCTGACTACCGTGATGCGGGCGCCCGCTTGTAATAGCCCTTCCATTTTCCGCTCAGCCACGGCTCCACCGCCGATCACAATACAAGGTTGACCGGTCAGATTAAGAAAGATCGGGTAGTATGCCATCCCGTTGGCCCTCCGGCTCTTCAATTTTCCACAGAATTCCATCGCCCGACTTAAGCTCCGAGAGCACATCAGGCACAAAGAGGTTGGGCCCGTACAAGCCGATGTCCAGGGCCCACGCGCCGCTGCGGATCTCATCGGAATAGAGCTCACGAGCGACGTGCTCGAGCAGCCTGGTAAAGGAAGTCCGCCCCTCACGTTTAAGAACATTTATAGCCATCTGCTCCACGGGTGTGGCCGGAGGCCGGCATTCCTCGAGAAGCCGGATGATAGCTCCACGAGAACCTTCGAATCCGGGAACCGCTCCGGGACTGTTTCTTCCCAGGATCCCGGTTCTCAGTTGCGATTTCCGAGAGGCCGCGGCGAAAAAGTCGGCGACAGCTTGTTTAAACACCCTGGTCATAGCCCTTAGATAGCCTCCGCCTTTCATGATCAGCCGCTGCGCGACCACTCGCCGAGCACCTCGCTCACCTCGGGACGCGTGAACTCCTCCGGCAAAGCCTCGCCCTGACCCAGCAATTCGCG
>JACPDC010000149.1 GCA_016184235.1 Deltaproteobacteria bacterium
ATTCCGGTGACCACCACCCTGCGCCGCGCCTGTTTGCCGTTGTCCGGCTTCATCTTGACACTTCGGTCGGGAAATAGTTTGATCTTCACCACCATAGCACCCGGCACCACCTTAGTGAAGATGCCGCGCGCAGGGGAGATGTTGTCATGAGGCTTGTGATCGCCGGCGGAACCGGCTTTATAGGTTCGGCGCTCTGCGCGCGCCTCTCGGAGCTCGGCCACTCCCTGACCCTGCTCACTCGTTTGGCCTCCTCGGCGGTCAACGCGCCGAACAAGAAATTGCTTTCCTGGGATCCCCGCGCTGCGGGCGCGTGGGAGCAGGCGATCGACGGCAGCGATGGCGTCATCAACCTGGCAGGAGAGCCCATCGCCAAGCGATGGACGACGGCGCACAAGAAAAAGATCGCATCGAGCCGGATCGAGTCGACCCGCACCTTGGTCGCAGCCATCGGCAGAGCGAAAGAGAAACCTAAGTTTCTCATCAACGCTTCAGCTATCGGCTACTACGGCCCCCACGGGAACGAGACGCTTTCCGAGGAGGCGGGGGCGGGGAGCGATTTTCTTTCCCGGGTCTGTGTTGCCTGGGAGAGGGAAGCCGGGAAAGCGGAGGACTACGGCCTGCGCGTGGTGCGGCTGCGGACAGGTATTGTTTTGGGAAGAGGCGGCGGGGCGCTGGCAAAAATGGTGCCGCCCTTCAAGCTTTTCTTGGGCGGACCGCTGGGAGATGGCAACCAGCCGATGTCATGGATTCACCTGGAGGATGAGATCGGCTTGATACTTTTCCTCCTGGAGCATCCCGAGGCCCGGGGGGCCATTAACGCGACGGCTCCGAACCCTGCGACCATGAGCGAGTTTTGCAAAACCTTGGGAGATGTTCTTAACCGGCCCTCGTGGGCGCCGGTGCCCGCCTTCGCCCTGCGCCTTCTGCTCGGCGAGATGGCGGATATGCTCCTGACCGGCCAGCGCGTGCTGCCGGTAGCGGCCCAGAAACTGGGCTACGCCTTTAAGTATCCGACGCTTTGGGAAGCTCTTCGGTCCCTCCGCCTTTAGCGCCGGTTCCCGTCGCCAACCGCTTCTGCCGTCCAGGCAATGAGAGAAAGATACGGGAACCAAACAGAGAACAGAGGCGTTAGATCAGTCGAAGGAGGACATATGCTGAGACGCAACTCTATAGGGGTAGCCCTATTCTTCTTTCTACTCATTTCTCTCGCCTACGGACAACTCGGTCCTAGGGACGGAGCCAAGCTCCCGCCTACAGACCTGGCACGAGTCAAAGTCGGCGATAAGGCCCCCGATTTCACTCTGGAAAATATCGACGGGAAAAAAATCTCGCTCTCAGGCTTTGCCGGTAAGAAGAACTTGGTCCTGGTCTTCTATCGCGGCCACTGGTGACCGTACTGCACGGAGCAGCTCGGGAAGCTGAAGAGCCTTTTGACCGAGAAAGAGAAGGGTGGCGTGCAGATCCTGGCGGTGAGCATCGACGACCACGAAACCACAAGGCAATTTGTTCAGAAATTAAAAGAGAGAGGCCCAGGGGAGCTAGATTTCCCCATGCTAGAGGATAGGAGCCACAGAGTCATTGATCGTTACGGTATCTTTAATCCGGACGGCAGGGGCTGGCCCCATCCGGCCACCTATGTGATCGACAAACAGGGAGTGGTGCGCTGGAAATTTGTTGAGGTGGACTACAAGAAAAGACCCAGCAATGAGCAGATCCTGCAGGCGCTAAGAAAGCTCCCTTAGCCTGCCTCTACCAGGACAATGCGCCTCCCGGCTCAGCGTCTGCCGTAGAGCTTGTCCACGAAGCCGCTCTTTCTAAGCTCGTCGACAAAGCGGACATCGACAAAATCTTCCACCTTGGCTTTGGCCGCCTTGGGATCCGTCACAGCCTGGATATCCAAGGTCTGCTTCAACCCCTCCAGCGTCGGATAGCCGTCGTCCACGAGCAGCTCGGAATTGGCGGCGTACGCCCCTTCCAGGATGGGGCGAGCTAGGCCCCGGGTGTATTTCGCCATGATCTTGATCGCCTCTTCCTTGCGTGTCTTGAAGAAGTGAATCGATTCGACCATGGCCGCGACCATGCGGCGCACATGGTCGGGGTTCTCCCGAATTCTCTTCCGTGTGGTCACGCTGCAGTTGAATTGGAACGGGACCTTGAGCTTGGCCATGTCGATGACCACTTTGAGCCCTTGCCTTTCAGCTTGGATTCTCTCCGCATCCGTGACCACGGTGAAGTCCAGCTGCCCGGTGATGACGGCGGCAAAGCGCGCCGGGCCGCCGCCGACCGTGACCGCCTTGATGTCTTTGTAAGGAACGCCGACTTTCATCAAGGCAAGTCGCAGGGCAAAATCCGCCGAGGTGCCCGGGATGTGAACCGCCGCAGACCTGCCCCTGAGCTCTTCCGGGGACTTGATGTCCGGCTTGCCGATGACGAAATAGGGCAGGGTATTCATCTGGCTCTGGATGATCGCTATATCCCCGCCGGCAAGCCTGGCATTGATCGCCGCCGTGCCCACGGCCCCGCTGTAAGCCAGATCGCCCGCGATCATGCTCTGGATGCCCCGCACGCTGCCGTTGATATAGATCATCTCGAGATCGAGCCCGTGCTTTTTATAGATCCCCGCCTCCTTCGCCATCCAGAAAATCGACGACCCGCTGGGGGAGTCCGAGATGTAGGCGACGTACTCCTCCGGGTATGGCTGCCTCTTTAGCCGATCCAAGGGAATCATACAAGCCACCGGGTGGCGCGAGGAAGGGAACTTTCCTCGATGCCACGAGTTCGATCTGGGAGGGGCTCACGGGCATGGCGATTCAAGGCCCGTTACAGGGCAGAAGGCTTGAGTCATTGCCCACGACGCCTTCGTTCTGGTTTGGCTGGGTAGACCATTATCCAAAGACGGAGCTGTTTGGGTTAAAGAAATAGATGGCTTGCAAGACCCGTCGCCTTGCCGCCGTTCCTTCAAGCCCTAGCGCGATGAGCATCAGTTTTTGGTGAATTGTTTGTGGAAGCTTTGATCAATGAAATCTGCGACCTTGAATTTCCCCTTGAGCTTTTTGGCCTCCGATTCCATGAGGAGCTCGAAGCCCTTGACAGGGATCCTGCCGTCGAAGGCGAAGGACTTCATGAACTCCTGGTAGCCAGCCTCCGCATAAGCAGGAGCGATCTTCACGTCTTCGACGAGCACCTTCACGCCTCCCGAGGGATTGGCCTTAAGCCACTCCAGGGCTTTGACGTGCGCTCTAAGATAGCGCGTGACTTTATCCCGTTTTTCCTTGAGCACGTTAGCCATCGCGTAATAGCCGAGATAAGGCCAATCGGAGATGATGTCGTTGAGATCCGCCAGCATTCGGTAACCTTCAGCCGTGGCGATCAAAGTGACCGGAAACCACATGATCGTCCCGTCCACACTGCCGCTCTTCAGCGCTGCATAGCGCGCCGGGGTGGAGCCGATCTGCAGAATCGTCACGTCAGTTGCCGGGTTCAAGCCGAGCTTGGAAATCGCATAGCGGGTTAGAAAATCGGACTGGGCTCCGAAGCGGCTCACCGCGAGTCTCTTAGCCTTGAGATCCGCTGGAGTCTTGATGTTCGGATTCACAAAGAGCTTAAAGGGCATGAAGTTCGAAATGCCGAAAAAGAAGCGCGCGTCCGCGCCGGCGAGCCGGATGGTAAAAACCTCCGTGCCGGAGCCCAGGGCGATATCGATCTCCCCTGCCAGCGCCGCCTGTGAATTGATGGTCCCGCTGCTAAAGACGATCGGCTCAACAAACAGATTTTCATCTCTGAAGTAGCCTTGCCGC
>JACPDC010000150.1 GCA_016184235.1 Deltaproteobacteria bacterium
GGAATCGGAGTGGTTCGCGAACATGCTGAAAGTCATGGGACGGGAAAAGGGGCTCGATTTCATGAGGAGACTCGCGGCCCAGAATATTACCTTTCGCGTCGGTCACACCCTTCTAGCCCAGCTCGTGGCCGCCGGAGAGTTCAAGGTCGGCGTGGTCCTGTACAGCCCCAGGATTGAAAGGATGAAATTGACAGGGGCGCCCATTGAATGGGTGAGGGCGAAGCCGGTGATCGCGTACCACTACAGCATCAGCGTCGCCGCCCAGGCTCCTCATCCGAACGGTGCCAGGCTGTTTGTCGATTTTTTCCTCTCCAGGGAAGGTCAGGTGCTCATCGCCAAGATTGCCGGCCGCGTGCCGGTGCACATGGACGTCAAGCCCGATCCGGCGCATCTCGTGGATGGCGTGAATCTGGTCCCGAGCGATCCCTCCCTGGCTGAGAAAGACTTCAAATGGTATTTCGACGAGTATCGAAGAATTTTCAACGTCCAATGAGACCATGAGGGGGGAGAAGACCGGCTTTCCCATGGTGAAGCTCCTGGGCAACGTCACCACGGCTTCCCTTATAGGACTCCCGGATCTCGGTTTCATCACGCTGTCGGAGATGGCCCATCATGCCGGCAATGTGGCCGCCTCCATCAAGATCCCTTTGATGGTCGACGCGGACACCGGCTATTCCGCTTCTCCGCTCGGAATTCTGCGCACGGTCAGGGAATTCGAGCGCGCCGGCGTAGCCGGCATCGGTTTCGAAGACCAGGTGACGCCCAAGAGATGCGCCTTGATCGCCGGAGGCACGCCGGTTGTGCCGCTGAAGGAACAGCTCAAAAAGTTCGAAGCCGCCATTGAGGCCCGGGAGGATGATGATTTCGTTCTCGGAGCGAGGACCGACGCCGAGTCCGTCCATGGCCTGGAGGAGGCGATCAAGAGGGTCAAGGCTTACGAAGAGGCGGGCGCGGACATCGTCTCGGTCGCCCTTTCCTGGGTGAGAAAGTCGGGCAACAGAGAGCGGACCCTGACGGCGCTGAAGAAGATCCGCGACGGGGTCAAAGGTCCGATAAACTTCATGTTCATGGACGAGGCGATCAAGGCCGGCAACGTCACCTTCGATGAGGTCAAGAGGCTCGGCTACAAGCTGGGCAGCGGCAACGCCGTCAGGTATACCGTGGTCAAGGCGGTGACGGACATGCTGACGGTTCTCAAGAACGAGGGGTCGACCAAAAGCTTCGACGACCGGATGTCGACCTTGCAGGAATACGAGGAGGTGGTGGACCTTCCACGGTACCTCTCACTGGAGAAGAGGTTCTTTGCCGAATAAACTCTATTGAAGGAGACGATAAAGACATGATTGACACCAAAGGATTGACCGGTGCGGAGACGTTGCTCAAGGTGCTCGGCGGCATGGGTGTGGAGCGGATCTTCGCCTCGCCGGGATCGGAATGGTCTCCGGTGTGGGAGGCCCTGGCGGAGCCGCAAAAAGAGAGCATCCCGCTTTACTTGACCGCCCGCCACGAGGAGATCGCCGTGGGAATGGCGAGCGGCTACGCCAAGTCCACCGGCAAGCTCGCGGCGGTCATGATCCATACGACCGTCGGCTCGCTCCACGCCACGATGGCGCTCCGGGGCGCGCTGCACGAGCAGGTGCCCATGGTCGTCTTCACCGGCGAATCGACCGGCTTCGGCGAGGACGAGGGGCCGGATGTGGGCGGGCAGTGGCTCGCCCACCTGGCCGACATCGGCGGCCCGGCCCGCCTGGTGGATCGCTGCGTCAAATGGAGCTTTGGCGTCAACAACAAGTCGATCCTGCCGGCGACGATCCAGCGCGCCTGCCAGCTCGCCATGGCCGCTCCCAGAGGACCTGTCTTCGTCTCCCTCCCTATGGAGTATCTTTTTGACAGAATGACCAGGAATCCGCCGTCGGAACGGGCTTCGGCGCCAAGTCCCACCGCCGACCCGAAGGGGATCGAGGAGTTGGCGGAGGCGCTCGCCGCGGCGAAAAATCCGATTATCATTTCGGAAGAGGGGGGGCGCACTCCCGCGATCGTGGAGCGGATGGTGGCGCTGGCCGAGCTGCTCGGCTGCCCTGTGGTCGAGACCCGCAGCACCGGCTATCTCAATTTCCCGCGCAGCCACCCGCTGCATGGCGGCTACGAGCCGACCGAGTACATTCCGGAGTCGGACGTGCTGTTTCTGGTAGGGGTGCTCGCGCCGTGGCACCCGGCATCCAAAGGGCCGCGCCCCGGAACCAAGGTGGCGATCCTCGACGAAAATCCGCTGCGGGCGGAGAAGCCCTACTGGGGATTCCAGGTCGACCTCTGCCTCACCGGAGAGATCGAAAGCTCCCTGGAGCAGCTCGTCCACAGCCTGAAAAGGCGCCTGTCGAAAGACGGCGGGCAGCGGGACGAGCGGGCGGAGAAGTGGCGCAAGCGTTCCGAACAGAGAAGGCAGCAATGGCGCGAGGAGGCCTTGAGTCTCAAGGACAAAAAGCCCATCGACACGCGCTGGGTCACTTACGAGCTGAGCCAGGTGCTGCCGCCGGACGCCATGATCGTCGAGGAGACGATCACGCACAGGCTGGCCGTCCACCGCTACCTCGACAGCTTGAAGCCCGGCTCGTTTTTCGCGGGCTGCATCGGCGGCCTGGGCACCGGCCTGGCGACCGCGCTCGGAGTCAAAGCCGCCTCACCCAAGCGGCCGGTCGTCTGCCTGATCGGCGACGGCTCATTCAATTACGATCCGGCGCTCGCCGCCCTGGGGGTTTGCCAGGAGCACCAGATGCCGATCCTGATCGTGATCTTCAATAACTACGGCTACCTGTCGCAAAAATCCGGCGTGCCCCGCTATTATCCCGACGGCTGGGCGGTCAAGACGAAAAACTTCGTCGGCACTTCGATCACACCGAGCCCGGAGTACTCCGTGATCGCGCGCGCCTTCGAGGGCTACGGCGAAAAGGTCGAAGAGCCGGGCGAGGTGAGAGGGGCGCTGCAAAGGGGACTG
>JACPDC010000151.1 GCA_016184235.1 Deltaproteobacteria bacterium
TGCAAAGATGAGGCGCGATGCCGAGAAGGTCCATGGCATTGGCGCCCCAGCCGTGCAGCGCCAGCACCGTAGGATAAGGCCCATCGCCTTCGGGCTCAAAAACAGTATGGACGAGTTGCATGGCGCTACTTTAATTAACCAGTTCCCAGTCTCATTTTCTACACCCTCTCTCCTAATCCCTGAGCTTATCCAGCCGCTTAAGCCCAAGCCGGAGCGGCAGGACGACGGCGACAACCGTCAAGAGTAACACGACAGCGAGAGAAGGGGCGAGGGCCCAGCCGCTCACGCCGGAGGGGCCGGGCCTGAGCCCTGCCATCGTCAGGAGGTAGACCGGCCAGGCCTCGATGACAACCGTCATGCCGATGAAGGCGATGCTGCAGATCATGCACGCCACTCCGCCGAAACTCGTCGGGATCTCGGCGACATTGGTGTAATCGAACTTCGGATAGAGGGCTCCGACCCCGACCCCTATCGCCGTGATGCCGAAGGTCATCAGAAAGATCGTGACCAGCGAAAGGAACATCATCCACTGGGGCACGCGCAGCAGCGTGTTGCTCAGGAACACCAGCAGCTCGCCGAGAAAAAGCAGCGGCATCAAATTGAGCCAGAACTTGCTCCACAGCAGGGCGCGCAGGTCGATCGGCGCGGTCTGGAGGATCCAGAACGCCCTCCCCTCCAGACTGACCGCGGGGAAGGCGAAGCGGATCGCCACGGACGCGAGCACGAAGCCGGCCAGTCCCAGGTTGGCGAAGGAGACCACGGTGCGCAGCATCCCTGCGGGCATGGGCGAGCGGTCGAGCGGCAGGACCGTGAAGTTATAGAGGTAAACTACGATCAAGGCCAACAGGAGAAAAAGCTGGGACCATTGCGTGGTATCGCGGAGAAAAGTCTTGATGTCCTTGACCATGATCGCCTTCAGGGCGTCAGGGAAAGGGCGCGTGATGCGCCGAATCACGCTGTCGAGAAGAGCTCCCTGGCGCCGGCCCTGCCGCGACTCCTGCGCCTTGGACCAGCCCGGCAGATGGACGACGCCGGAGAGCCGGGAGGCCGCCAGAGGCAGAAACAGCGCGTAGCTCAAGAGCAGGGAATAGAAAAACCACAGCTCCACGGGCCTCTGAAAGAGAACCGAGGCGAAGATCTCCGCCGCCCAACTGCTCGGCAGGTACGGCGATGAGGGAGCCTCCATCGCGCTCAAAAACTCCACGAAGTGGCCGAAGGCCTCGGGTTGAACTAATCTCTCCGGTTGCGAGAAGCGGAAAAGGAAATAGAGGATGACGAAGGCGAAGAGGCCGATAAAGAAGAGGATGTCGCGTATTCTCCTGGCCGGGAGCCCGTAGACGAGCAGATGGGTGATGAGGGCCCCGATGGCCGCCGGGATGATCACGAAAAGCGGCAGGACGACCAATACCCAGAGATAGAAGAGGGCGCCGCCGTGAAACACCGAGCCGTAAGCGGCAAATATCGGCAGGCTGAAGAAAAGCACCATCCAGGAAGAGTTGACGGTCGTGGTGATCAGACGCGAGCCGAAAAAGGCCGAGGCCGGCGTGGGCGCCGACAGGATCAGGTCCAGATCCTGCGCCAGGAAGAAAGTCGAGAGCGCCGCGATCAAATTACTGAAGAGGAGCATGGACAGAAAAGTGATCAGGATGATCAGCAGGAGCTGGTAGGCGAGCGCGGGTCCGAGCCCGTGAACGGTCTCGAAATAGACCAGCACGCGCCGCACGATCCAGTATATGCCCGCCCAGAAGCCGAGCCCGAGACCGAGAAGAAGGGCCCGGCGCGCCCATTTTCTTTCGCCGCTGCGCAGGAATTCGTTCTTCCAGGAGAGAAAAAACGGAGAGAGCAAAACAAAAAGCGAGTTACTGGTTACTGGTCTATTGGTTATTCGCATGATGGATTAGGTCATGAAACGCGGTTGCCCTTAGCCAATAACGAGTAACTAATAACGATTAACGTTCCTCGCGTACTCGACAGGCGAGGTGCCGTCCCGGGTAAGCTCCAGGAAAACGCTCTCCAGCTTTCCTTCTTCCATCTTCGCGAGGCGGTGCAGATCGGCCATGGTGCCGCTCGCGATAAGCTTTCCTTTATGGATGATCCCGATCCTCTGGCAGACCTCCTCGGCGACGCCGATGCTGTGGGTGGAAAGGAAGATGGTCGTCCCCTGCTTTGCCAGAGAGAGAAAGAGGTCTTTGAGCGCTCTGGCCCCTTTGGGGTCTATGCCCACCATCGGCTCGTCGGCGATCAAGATTTTTGGCTGGTGGATAAGGGAAGCCGAGAGGACCAGCCGCTGCTTCATACCGTGCGAGTAGCTCTCGACCAGCTCGTCCTTCCAAGGCGTCAGCTCGAATTGCTCCAGGAGGCTGGGGATCCGGTGCCGTAGCACGTCGGGGTCTAAGCGGTGCAGACTGCCTACGAACTTTAGGAATTCAGTGCCGCTCAATTTTTCGTAGATGAAGGGACGGTCCGGGACGAAGCCGGTGATCGCCTTGGCCATCTCCGGCTCCCGCTCCACATCATAGCCTCCCAGCGTGACGCTGCCCGAGGTGGGCTTCAGGATTCCCATCATGACGCGGATCGTGGTGGTTTTGCCGGCGCCATTCGGCCCCAGAAAGCCGTAGATCTCGCCCGGCTGGACCTCCAGGTTCACGGCATCCACCGCGGCCAGACGACCGTAGTTCTTTCCAGGATATCGATCTGCCGGTCGATGTCCCCCTCGAGAAACTTGACATGGGTCACGTCGGCCGGAAACTGGTCGAGGACCGGATCCAGGGCGAGCCATTCCCCCAGCCAGATCTCGGACCAGGCATGGTAGTAAAAGGCGCCCCTGAGGTAGACGACGCGTTGCAGTCGCCCTTCCTGGTTTGCAGCACCTCGAGGGCATTGGGGATGCTGACCGTGGGCACCTTGGCAAGACCGTTGTAAACCCATTTGCGCATCCGCTGGGCGGCTCTCAGGCCGTCGGTTTCTCCTCCCAGGACTTTCCGCGCCAGGGCGCGAATCTGCGGATGGTCGCTTTGGAGAAAAGGGGTGGACTGGAGATAGGAGGCGAGGGAGGGCTCCCGGATCGGAATCCGATGCGGGCGCAGCCGGCTTAAATCCTCGCGCTTGATTTCCAGGACATCCCCTTGGAGGCGCTGGCGCCCGCCGCTGAGAGAGAAGTTGCCGAGCTGGAAGCCGGAAAGCCTGATCTTCAGGAAGCGCTTCTCCGCCGGTTTGACAATCGGCGTCTCTACCGGCACCGCGGTTTGGACAACGAGGTCGAGAGGGAGCGTCCGGCTCTCCTCGAGCAGCTTGGCCTCCTCTTCGCTCTGGCGGAGCAGAGAGAGCCCGGTAGGAGTCTCTTCTTTGAGCGTTCTGCCGCTCCTGTCGACCCAGGATCCCGGCCCTCAACGGTGACCGCCGTGAACTGCTGCGAGAGGGTCGAGGGGTCGAAGGTGGGAAAGAGATGCTCCTTACCCGGTTCGAAGTTCTGCGACGCGACGTAAGGCTTGAGCGCCGCCAGCAGATAGGGAGGCTGGCGCATGGGCAATTCTTTGTCGCTGCGCTGGCCCGCCGATTCCATCTCCAGTTGGAGTTTGCCGGGAACGATCTTGCCGCGGGCCTTGAAGCTCACGTCGCTCGATTGCAGGTCGAAATCAAAATGCTTCAACGACCAATCCCGGGCCGCCGCCATGTCGAGGCTGACCTTTACAGTTTGGACCGTCCCCAGGAGATTGATCTTGAGGATCGAAGAGTTCCGCACCCGGTATCCTTCCACGTCGGGCGTGATGGTCTGCGCCGCGTAGCCGATCTTTTCGCCGCGATAATAGACACCCCACCACTCCTCCATCGGCTCGGTGACGGCGGTCGCGGCCGAGAGCAGGACCGGAGGGGGCGGCGCCGACAGCTGGCGCCTCAAAAGAAGGACGTTCATGAGGCACCAGAAAAGCACGATCGCGATGCCAAAAGATCTCTTCACAATCATGGAGTAAAAAATTATATACTACCTGAGGGCTAAAAAAAACGTCGCTATGAAATTTGCCGCCGACAGGATGCTGGGCAGGCTGGCCAGATGGCTGAGGGTGATCGGGCAGGATGTGGCCTATGGCCCGCACCTGTCCGGCTATGGGCTGATCCGCGCGGCGCGGCGCGAAGGGCGGCTGATCCTGACCAGGGACCGCGCCCTCGCAAAGAAAAGTCCCCCGCCTTGCCTGGTAATCGAGAGCGACCGGTTCTCAAGCAGGCGTTTACCCGATGCGTGGAGTGCAACAGCCCGCTCGAGCCTGTAGCCAAGAGCGCGGTCGAGGGCAAGGTCCCGCCTTATGTCTTCGCCACCCAGGAGAGCTTTTCGCGCTGCCCCGGCTGCCGGCGCCTCTACTGGCCGGCCACGCATCAGCAGAGGATGGCGGCGGAGCTGAAAGCGCTGCAGAGCCAATGACCTAGAATTTAGTTATTCGCTGTGGTAAAAAGAACGATCTTATTTCCCCGGTAGCTCAGTCGGTAGAGCAGTTGGCTGTTAACC
>JACPDC010000152.1 GCA_016184235.1 Deltaproteobacteria bacterium
ACCGAGAAAGCAAATAATAAAAGCCTGGCACCCCACGCTGGCACCCCACGGCCCCGCAATCGATGCTAAGAGCAAAACCCAAGATTTGATCCTCGGAACTCCCTCAGAACTCCAGAGAGGGAGCGACTCCGAGCACCCCTCCCTCCTTGAGGTTCTGAAATCTTAGTTTACCGGCTTATAACCGGCCTGCTTTACTCCCGGACGTTATCGTTTAAAGAGACTATAGAGGGGCTTTATCCAAGGCGTGTCTCAAGGGGTCCGGTCTTGGCCCAAGCAAGCAAGTGATGGCAGGACTGCCTTTCAAAACCCCTTAAACCTGAACCGTACAAACCGCCGGATAACTTCAAAGTCCTGAGAGTTCAGCGTGACGAGGACAGCACCGATGCTCCGGCAGGAAAGGGCAATAAGAATATCGTTGATAAGGGCTATCTTCTTGCTTCTAAAATCAGGGCGCTTCAGCCTAATTTTGACGGCTATGTAGCCGGCTTCCTTCCATTCTTCGTAGGCAGGATTGACAATCCTCCTGACACGCTCAAAAGGCTCCAGAAATTTCTGTACCCTGCGCACCGCAAGGTCATCCGTGCATCCGACGATAAGTTCCTGGGCTACGACGCTGGAGAAAAAAGTGGAGGGAAGGTGCCTGGCATATTGGCCTGCATGTCGCAAAGCAAAACTCCGATCCAGCATGCAGTGGATATAGATGTTGGTATCGAAGATATATTTAGCGGGCATAAAGGTCTTCGACCCCGCCGACCCCAGCGTTCTCTACCCACGCCTTAGTCGCCTCTTCCTGGAAAAGGACGAGGTCAATGGCCTTTTGTACGGCCTCTGTCTCTGTCTTTGCTTTTAAAAGACGCCTTACCTTTTTGATCTTGGTCTCGTCCAACCAGTAGTTTTTGCGTTTCAGAGCTTTCATCATAACCTCCTAATGTACGTATAGACTGCCCTACTTTATACGTATTGTCAAATGCGCAGCAAATTCTAACTCCGCAGCAGCACTTTGAGCGTTCCCAACCGGCCTGCGTGGGCGACCGCCTCGACGCCTTCAGTCAGCGGATAGATCTTTTCGATCAAAGGCGTGACCGAAACACTCTTCTCAGCCAGCGCTTCAAGCGCCGGAGAAAATACGCCGCAGCGCGAGCCAACCATAGTGACTTCGTTGATGACCAGCGGCGCCAGAGATAGCGCATGATTCTCCGCCACGGTGCTTTTTAGGACCAGCGTGCCGCGCGGCCGCACCGCTTCCAGCGCCATCTTGAGCCCGGAAGCCGAGCCCGTGGCCTCGACGACCACATCATAAAGGCGAGGCTTCCAACGCGCGCGCCGGTAAGACGCAGAACCTGCGCGCAGAGAAGCCCGAGCTTGCCGTCGCCCAGCACGACAACGTCGTCCCCTACTCCGAGTTCTACCTGCTCGAGGATCTCGCAGGCCGCAGCCAGGGGCTCTGTGAAAACCGCCTCCTCATCGCTTATGGTTTCAGGGACGAGATGTAAATTGGCGACGGGCGCCGCCACGTATTCAGCAAAGCTGCCGTCCGCGCCGAGAATTCCCATCACCTTGCGCTGCGGGCAATGGCGGCCCAAATCCCGCGCGCAGAAGTCGCAGCGGCCGCAGCCAAAGTTGATCTCTGCGACCACCCGTCTGCCGACAAGCCCGGCCGGCCCTTGTTTTACTTCTCCGACAACCTCGTGGCCAGGCACTCCCTGAAAGCCCATGTAGCCTTTGAAGATCTGGAGATCCGTGGAGCAGATGCCGGCCAGGCGGACGCGGAGCAGCGCGGTTTTCTCGTCCGCTTTAGGCGTGGGGTGGGATGAATCGAGCCTTAGCTTCTCGCCGTTCCAGTAAAGCGCCTGCATGGCACAATTTCACCCTTCCGTTTTCATCCTTCCGCTTTCATCCTTGACCCTTGGGATCACTTCGGAGGCTAGTATCTCCATCTGCTCCAGCAGGCCGAACACCGGATTGAGAACCAGCAGGCGCGCTCCCGCGGCGGCGATATCGCGCAGCCCGCCCGCGCATTCTTCCACGCTGCCCCATACGGACACGCGCTCCGCGAGGTCCGCCTGGCCGTAATAGAGGCCGAACCACTCGCGCAGCCGGCGCGCGGCAACGGCCCGATCCTTATCGATCGCCACGTAGACGCGCTTGCCGATCATGAAAGTCGCCGGATCCCTTTTCGCTTCCGCCAGCGCCTCTCCGAGCGCCTGCACGTTCGTCTTAAAATCCGCGGTAGACGCCGAGCCCGCCCCGATAAAGCCGCTGCCATGCGCGACCGCCCGCTTGAGAGCCGGGGCGGTGTTGGCGCCGAACCAGATCGGCGGGTGCGGCTTCTGGAACGGCTTGGGCCACAGGGAGGCCTTCTTGAGCTGCCAAAATTTTCCCTCGAAATCGAGATTTTCTTCGGTCCAGAGCCTCTTCATCAAGGTGAGCGCCTCGACGAAGCGGCCGACCTTGTGCTCGGCAGAGAGACCGTAGGCTTGATACAGCCTCGTGACGCCGCCCAAGCCCACCCCGACGATCAGGCGGCCCCGGCTCAGCTGGTCGAGGCTCGCGAGGCTTTTTGCCAAGTGGATGGGGTTGCGCAGGTTGATGAGGAAAACCGCGTTGCCGAGAAGAATGCGCTGTGTGATGGCCGCCGCGTAGCTCAGCATGCTGATGCCTTCCAGGGCGCCTGCCGCAGCCCTGAGCGGCGCCTGCTCCTGCACCCAGAGACTATGGAAGCCGAGACTCTCGGCCCGCTCGATCGAGCGCCGGATCTCTTCCAGATCCAAGGGCAAGCGAGTATGGATCTGGGGCGCGCCGATGCCGAACAGGAGATCGTCGCCAGCAGGCATGGCTCTTCCTTACCGACGAGCCGACTTCAAGTCAATGGGTGGATCATTCGGGGACTCACCTGCACCCTCGCTCCAGATGTTTCCTCGTGGAGAGGCTGATTGCTGACACAAGTAGGCTCCTCGGGGGCAAGTCTTCCGAGCGCAGCCGATGGACCTGTGCCTTGAGGGCCACCACTCCGTCCTCCCCTGGGCTGCTCACTCCAACGGCCGGGGCCTGCCAGCAACCTTCCTACCCCTACGTCTGCGCCCTTCAGCCTCGCCCCCTCGGAGCCATCACCGCCCTCTTTCTCCCCGGGACCTTCCTGTCCTCGTATGCGAACATCGGCTCGGCGGCGTCGGAACTCTCTGCGAGCTGAGACTCTGTGAGTGAGGGGATTTGCCGAGCGAGCCGAAAGCACCGAGACTAAACGGCTCAAAGAACCCACGGACCTATTGCTTTCGGCAAGCGAGGTAAGTCCCCGAACGAACCTTCCAGCCGACGAGACGGTGAGCCAAGAGGATAGGGAGGTCCCAAATCCGTATTGCATCGCGGCCGGAAGGCTCTCTCCCCCGAGACACGCTTCCGGGCTGCGTGCCAGCCCGCGGTCGGAAGAGTCGTCCCCGAGGAGCCGCGACTCACGTGCCTTCTTCTATTCTTTCCAGAGATGCGCGAAGCGCGTGGCGACGACCTGGTCGTAGGGAACGTCCCTGGAGAGAAGCCCGACGTCCCGGGCAAAGCGGTTCATCTTCGCCACCGCCTCTTCAGAGATCGCCGGATCGTAGTACGGCAGGTCACGCTCGATCAGCCCGGCGATCATGGCCGCCTCCGTGGGAGGGAAAATCTTCCTCCCCACTTCGGTCGCCTTGGAGCTGTCGGCCCGAAGCGCTTGCTGCGCCCTTACGACGGCGCGGATCGCCCCTTCCACCGCTTTGGGCTCCGTTGCGATTTTCTTTTCGGTGGTGACCAACGCGGGAAAAGTGTAGTACCAGGCAGCCGGGGG
>JACPDC010000011.1 GCA_016184235.1 Deltaproteobacteria bacterium
TGCTGGAAGACATCTCGATCCACGGCGCCAGGGGGGTGCTGATCAATATCACGGGCGGCCCGGATATGTGTCTCTATGAGGTCAATGAGGCGGCCACGATGATCCAAGAGGAGGCGCACGAGGAAGCCAATATCATCTTCGGGGCGGTGATCGACGAGCGGATGAAGGACGAGGTCCGCATCACGGTGATCGCCACCGGATTCGGCGAGAAGGAAGAGCGCAAGCCGATCCTCAGCACCGTGACCTACAACGCCGGCAAAGAGGGCAAGGGAAAGAAGGTGGTCCATCTCGGCACCATCGTGGACGACCTGGACTCGCCCACCTGGCAGCGCAAGAGGCAGGAGCCGGGCGAAGCGGAGACGGCGACCAGCGACAAGGCCGGGATGCAGTTCAGCCAGGAGGAGGAGGATAAGTTCGACATCCCGACGTTTCTGAGAAAGCAGATGGATTAAGACCGGCGTTTAGCCATCAGCGCTCGGCGTCCAGCTTCTGGGCTGGCAGGGGTGTTTGTGATGAAGTAAGACCAGCGCTAAATGGCGTCCTGGTCCGGCGTGTTAGGCCGGGATCGTCTACGGAGTCAGTCCCAATTGCACTTTGATTGCCCTTTCAACCGCTTGCAGATCTGACCTGGACAAACGCGCCACAAGATTCTGAAAGCGCCCCTTGCTCACCGTCGTCAATTGATCCGCCATGGCTTTGTTCTTCTTCCCCTTCATCAGGACATATGCTTCGCTCGGGTAAAGGCGCTCCACCGAGCTGGTCAAAGGTACGACCTGGACGCGGTTCAGGTACTTGTTTGAGGCGTCATTGCTCACGATTACAGCGGGGCGCTGTTTTCGAATTTCGCCGCCTACAGAGGGATCGAAATTGATCCACCACACCTCACCTCGTTTCATTGGCAACGTCTCCGACTGTGGCTTCAGCCCACTCCAGGGCCTCCGCTTCGCGGGCTTCCTCTTGAGCCATCTGGCGATAGGCTGCTTCCAGGTCCTTGCCGATCACGTGCGGCCGGGCCAGAGATTCCAAAAACCGACTGATGCGGCGCCTCCCTACGACTTTATGGAGCCCTTCATAGACTCGCTCATCGAGCGTAATGGTCAATTTTTTCTGCATACTTGCCTCCCCCTGTAATACGTGTAGTTATACGTATAGTACCTCAGCGGAACACGGAAGACAAGGACAGGCCAATGCGATCTGGGAGATACGGGGTGAGGCCTAGCATAGCACCCTAACCGTGCATTTTCGGAGGCGACGTCTAGGCATCGTTAAAGAGCGATAAGACGACAGCGGGGATTTGCTTCTGCGGATGGCAAGATACAAGACGCAATCCCATGCAAGACGCGACCCCATGCACGCCCCCCCAACCAAAAAGGGCCGCCTCATTGTTTCTCAGACATGAACGTAGTCAACAACGTCCCCTAAATTCCCCGGCGAGCTACAAGGATCGAGAATTATTTGATAAAAGGTCAACGGCAGATCTGACCCCTTTTCGGCAGATCTGACCCCTTTTTTCCCCTTTTTCTTTTTCCCCTTTCGGAGAGGGGCCTAAGCAGCCACGTTGGACTCTCTTTCAAGGCTCTGCGCAGCGCGAAGGCACCGTTAGTCCAGTGGAGCGATGGACATTTTTTTCGCCTTGGGGTAATGAGGATTGAACCTAAATGCCGGTTAGATCAGTCGCTCAGGAGGGAATTATGATGCACGTAACGAGAGAGGGGTTTCGGCGTGTTGGCGCGCCGGCTGTTTTCTTGGCGGTCTTGCTGATCGCCGGGAAGGGGCTGGCTCAAGATGCCAGGCTCGCGGAGGCCAAGAAAGAGGGAAAGGTCGTCTGGTACACGGGCGCCGCCCTAAAGACGGCGGAAAGCGTCGCCAAACGCTTCGAGCAGGCCTATTCCGGAATCAAGGTAGAGGTTCACCGCTCGGGATCGGAGCGGATTCTCCAGCGGATCATGCAGGAGGCGGGGGCGGGCATCAAGAACGCGGACGTCTTCAACTCCTCCGACGCCGGCCACTACGTGCTGCTCAAGAAGAAGGGGATGCTCGCCAAATACACACCCGCCGGCGCCGAGCGTTTTCCCGAGAGCTTCAAGGATCGGGACGGGATGGTCTACGGCTGGCGCGCCTTCCTGATAGTCATGTCGTACAATTCCAAGCTCCTCCCGAGCGACCAGGCGCCTAAAACTTGGAAGGATATCCTCGACGCAAAGTGGAAGGGCAAGCTCGTCACCGCCCATCCCGGCTACAGCGGCAGCGTCGCGACCTATGTGCTGGCGCTGGTGAATCTCCACGGGTGGGATTACTTCAAGCAGCTGGCGCAGAACAAGCCCCATCTTACCCAATCGGTTCATGATCCGGCCCAGGTGGTGGCATCCGGGGAGCGGGTGGTAGGCGCCAACGGAGCGGAATACTTCCTGTACCAACAGCGGAAGAAGGGCAATCCTATCGGCATTGTCTATCCGCAGGACGGTATGCCGCTGGTGGTCTCACCCTCGGCTATCACCAGCTTTGCCCCCCATCCCACGGCGGCCAAGCTCTTTACCGACTACATCTTCACCAAGGAGGTCCAGCAGTACCTGGCGGACAGCGAGGGGCTCTACGTGCCCCATGCCGATGTGACCTACCCGCAGGACA
>JACPDC010000222.1 GCA_016184235.1 Deltaproteobacteria bacterium
ACCGTCGGGTAGGAAAGCCTCTGCGCTTGTCGCTCTTCGACCAGCGCTATGCGATAGTCCCCCGGGGCGGAGATCGGCAGCGCGCTCTGGTAATGGCCCGGCGCCAGCCTGGTCAAGACCCCTTCTCCCTTCCGTCCCTGGCCGCCGACAGAATAGCGGAACTGGCTGCCCTCGTGACCGTCCGCGTAGAGGTAGAGGTCGAGAACCACCCGGCTGCCCGTCAGATTGATCCGCACTTCATGCGGGGGGAGCGATTCCCCGGGCGGGCGCAGCCAGTCGAACACATGGGCCCAGAACCTCTCCAGCGCCGTCCAGCGAATCCACTCCCTCGACCATCCGCCGTGCAGATCCGTGGTGAAGGCCGCCACTCTGCCTTTGCCGTAATTCCATGACGCCAGCAGCGGAGCGCTCTTTTCCTCTCTGGAGAGGAGCAAATCGAGAGCGGCCCCGCGCTTGAGCTCCGTTTCTATGTAGCCTTTGACCGGCGGATAGGATTTTTCCGCAAATCCGGCCAACAGCTGCGAGCCCTTGACCGGCGCCGGCGTGAAATCCTTTTCCGCCATCGGCCCCTCTTCCGGTTTTTCCTGGATCTGCTTGAGGACGATCTGCGGCAGCGTGGCTGGATCATAGGTGTGGTGGAAAAAACCTCCGCCGTACTGGGCGATTCTCTTGAGCAGGGGGATGTTCGCCTCGTCGCCGATCGCCACCGCGGAAACATTTATCTGCTGCTCTCGCCTCATGGCGGCAACCAGATCTATGTAGTCGCTGCCGCTGCCGCCGGTCTCGCCATCGCTCAGGATGATCACGTGCTTCCGTCCCGTCCTCTGCCGCTCGAGCTGGCGTCGCGCTTCCACGACCGCCGGATAGAGGTAAGTCTTACCCTGCGCCTTCAAACGATCGATCTGCGCCGAGACGCTGCCGCGAATCTTTTCCAGGGGGCTCAAAGGCAAGACGACGAACGGCTCGACGTCAAATCCCACGACGCCGAGAAGGTCGTTATCCTTGAGCTGCCCCGCCACCGCTTTGGCGGCCTCTTTGGCGTAGAGCAGCCGGTTTCCCTCGCGCATGCTGCCCGATTTGTCGATTACCAGCACAACGGCGCGATTTTTTTCTTCTCTCTTCGGCTCCTTGAGCTCGACCGGGAGGAGACTCTCGACCGGAGTCTGCCGGTAGCCGCCGGGGGCGAAACTCCCCTCCGCCCCCAACATCATGAAGCCGTTCCCCGCGGCGACATGGCGCTCCAGGGCCGCGAGATAAGCGGCGGAAAATCTCGCCCTTTCAACGTTGTTGAAAACCACTGTGTGATACCCCGTGGGAGCGGGCGGCGTCGCGCCCGCAACGACCGAGGTCACCTCGAAGCCGCGCCGCTTGAGGATCTCTTCCAGGTACCGCCCCTCGCCGCTGCGGCCGTTGAGGAGGAGAATTTTCGCCTTGGTGTGCACCGCGACCCAGGCCGCCGCCTGGTTGTCCTGGGAGAAGCGATCCGATTGGGGATCGCGCGGCTGAAAATCCGCCTGAAATGAGACCATCGGCTCTTCGGGCAAAGCGCTCTGATAGCTAAAAATCTGCGTCCCCGGCTCGACTCTTACCGTGTCGCTCTTCAACAGCCGGCCGTCGCGCTTCAACATCAGATTCCCCTCGACCACCCGAACGCTTTGATTCTCCAGCATGACCTTCAGGCTGATCGCTTCCCCGCTCGTGCCCTGGTGCGGGGCCACGATCCGCCGCACCGCCACGTTGGCCGCCACCGGGCGGTCCTGGGGCAGCATAGGAAAGACCCTCATCCCCGATAACCCCAGAGAAGGGAGCAGCCGCTCCGCGCTGCCCTGAGTCTCCCAGCCGTCGGTGAAAATGAAAACCGAGCGCGGCCCCGGCGGCAGGGACAGCAGCGTCGAGAAAAGCCCCTCCAGGTTTGTCTGCTCGGGCATGACCGGGGCGACAGAGAGCTCGCCGCTGAGCCACGGTTTCCACTCTGTCACCTCCCTTGAGTCGCCGGCGAAGACAAAGGCGCGGTCTCCCGCCCGGGGAGCCAGCTCCTGCTGCGCCATCCAATGGCGCATCTGCTCAGGGATGCTGTGCGAGAGATCGAAGGCAAAAATGCGCTCCCCCGCGCGCCCGGCCTGGTCGAGCCGCTCGAGGCCGGCAAGCGCGAGCACGAGCAGCGCCAAGACCAGGGAGCGCCACAGGACCACGGCCAAAGAGCGCCCGCTGAGCCGCAGCCACAGCAACGGAACGAGCAAAAGGAGCAGCAGGTACAGCGGCTGAGCGAGCGAGAGGTGAGAAAACAATTCTTTCACGGCTGCGCCACCGGCCGGCTCCAAAACCACTCCAGAAATAGCAGCAGGATGGAGGCCAGGAGAAAATAGGGCCAAAAGGCGAAAAGGGAAAAACCGCTGCCGGAAACCGCCGGCTCTCCCTTGAGCTCGATCGGCGCCGGATCGCCCAGATCCGACTCTTTCGCGTCCTGGAGATTCACGGCGACGATTTCCTTGTGCTGGCCCCGCGCCAATTCGTAGAAGCCCTGGAAAAAGGTCCGGGAGAAGAGAGCGGCGCTCTCGCCGGCGGTAAATTTTTCCCCTTTGGGAGATATCAGAATCTCTCCCGCGCGAGCGCTCAGATCGAGCGGCTCGCCGGTAGCGGCGCCCGGGCCGCGCAGCGCTTCGTTAAACCATTCCAGGAGATTCAGCGTAAAGATCGACATCGGGAGATTCTCCCGCCCGAGATAGGGGAAGGGGTCAAAGCCGAGAGCCAGATAGCGAAACCCCTGGCGCTCCAGCCCGACGGCTACGGCCCCTTCCGGGCTCTCGACTACCGATTCGCCGAAGGAGAGCGGTTTGAGAGAGCGCGCATAGGGCGGGCGAAAGAGCGCAAAATTGACGTAGCGCGTGAGCGGGTGGGGCTCGCGCCAGCCCGATATCATGGGCCGGGAGATCGGTCCGCCCACGGCAACCAGGGGGTTTTCTATCGGCGGAAGGACAAAGAGCGCATGCTTCCGCGGCAAGAGTGACGGCGCGGAGAAATGAAATATCTCCACGGAATGGCCCTCGCTCCCGATCCGCTCATACGCCTCAGGCGACACCACCTGCAAGCTCAGCCCTGGAACGGAACGGAGGCTGTAAAGCGCCTGCGGCCGGGGAGATATGGCGAGGATCTCCAATGCCCCGGATGGAGGCGCGACAGCGAAGCGGCGATTGTCGAGCGCTAAGCCGTCGTCGACCTCGATCTCAGCCTCGTAGGCCGGATATGCGGGGAAGTCCTGGAAAGATGTCGCGACGCTCTTTCGCGTCCCCACCGTCAGCGCCCGGCTGGCGAGCACCTTGCCGCCCCCTTTCAATGACAGCTTGATCTTCTCTTCTTTCGAGGAGAAGCTCGTGACCTCGATCCTCGCCTCCTGCTGCGTCGAGGCAAATGAGGGACGGGCGATGCGGAACGAAGTGACCGCGAGGTTATCCCTGGGACGCCCTACGGTGACGAGCCGAATCGCGCCGCCGCTGGCGCGGCCCGGATGATCGGTGAAGAAGAACAGCCGCTCGTAGCCCTTTTCCTTCACCAGGCGGGAAAGCTCCTCGCCGTAATCAACCATCCGATCCCCGAGATCGTAAGGCGCCAACGCGCCCATCAACGCCGCGGCTGCGCCCGGCGCGAGCTCTTTCTCGCCGAGCTGCGCCAGCGCCGGCACCATAAGATAGAGATCCACCCGGGCGTTCGCCGACAATCCCCTGAGGAGATCGCGGGCCCGCTCCCGGGCCAGCTCAAAGCGGCTTTTTTCCCCCTCGAGGGCCTGCATGCTGGCGGAGTTGTCCAGCACAACAGCTATCCTTAACGGCCGAACGGAGAGGACCGGCTCTCCCAGCGCCAATATCAAAAGGAGCAGCAGGAGGAGCTGCAGGAAAAAAATCGGCGGCAGGTGGGGCTTCCCCCAAGGTCGCCCCAACGAGCGCGCGGCAAGCTCGCGCAGGAAGAGCAGGCTGGAAAAGACCAGGCGGCGCGGCACTCTCCTGACGAGGTAGGGCACCAGGAGGAGCGGCAGGAGAAAAATACCAAAGAGCGCGGTCGGATTTAAAAACTCCATCGGGACTACTTGAAGAGACCGATCGTCGGCAGAGTCTCGAGGACAAATTCGCCCAACTCCCCGTCGGTGACGAAAAGGGAATAGTGGATGCCGCTCTGGTGACAGAAGCTTTTGAGCTCCCGGTTATGCCGCTCGAGCCTCTCGCGATACTCTCTCTGAAGCTCTCCGCTCCATTGGATTTGAAGCTCCGCCCGGCTCTCGCTGTCCACCAGCGCAAGGCCGCCGCGCGGAAAAGGCGGGCTTAGCTCCGGCCGGGCGAGCACCTGGATCACGGAGATATCCAGGTTCAGGGCGCGCAGCAGATTAAGCCCCTGCTGATAGGAGGCGGGGGGCATGAGAAAATCGGAGAGCAGAATCGCCTTGCCCGGACGGCGCAGCCGCTTTAAGTGCTCCGCCAAGGCGGGCGCCATCTCAACCGGCCCTGACGGAGTCGAGGAAGAGACGAAGTCGATGCAGTCCATGATCCGGTGGCGGCCGCGGTAAAAAGGCGAGGCCACGGGAGCGGCGCCCTGCCGCAAGAGATGGAGCTTTACATGGTCATGATTGGCGAGCACCACGTAGGCAAGAGCGAGGGCGACGTGGCAGGCGCGGGAGAACTTCGCCGCGGGCGAGGGAAAGCCCATCGAGCCGCTGGCGTCGATGAAGAGATAGGCGAACAGATCTACCTCTTCGCGGAAGAGTTTGACATAGAGGCGGTCGCTGCGGGCGAAAATCCCCCAGTCGAGATAGCGGATGTCGTCGCCGGGAGAGTAGCGGCGGTAATCGGCGAATTCGAGGCTCGTCCCCCGGCGCGGCGAGGAGTAGCTCCCCGGCCGGCTGCCCAAAAACTCCTTGCGCGTCTTGAGCCTCAAGGCCTCCAGGCGGTTGATAAAATCGGCGCTGAAAGGGGCGGGGAGCATGGCGCGATCTCCCTCAGTCCCGCGGGACCTTCTTCACTAGAGCCGCCAGGATCTGATCGGCGTTGATATTTTCCGCTTCGGCCTGGAAATTGAGGATCAGGCGATGGCGCAGCGCCGGATAGATCACCGTCTCGATATCCTCATAACTCACGTGCACTCTGCCCTCGACCAGGGCGTTCCCCTTCGCTCCCAGGATGATCGCCTGGGCGCCGCGCGGGCTCGAGCCGAAGCGCAGATACTCATGGACCGCGGCGATCGTATTTCCTTTTCCTGCCGCCGGCTGGGTCGCGTGGACAAGCCGCACCACGTAATCCTCGAGCGGCGGCGCGATCATCACCTGGCGCAGCAACTGCTGCATCTGAACGATCGCCGCCGCGCCGTCGTGAGCAAAAACCCGACCGGCCTCATAAAGTCCGGCGCCCGTGGTCCGCTGCAAGATCTCTCCCAAATCCCGAGGGGAAGGGGGGGAGACCAGGAGCTTGAAAAAAAAGCGATCGAGCTGCGCTTCCGGCAGAGGGTAGGTCCCCTCCAGCTCTATGGGGTTCTGCGTCGCCAGCACCATGAACGGTGCCTCGAGCGGGTAGCTCTCGCCGAAAACGGTCACCTGTTTTTCCTCCATCGCCTCCAAAACAGCCGATTGGGTTTTCGGCGTGGCGCGGTTGATCTCATCGGCCAGGATGACCTGGGCAAAAATCGGCCCCTTCTTGAATTGAAACTCCCTGCGGCCGTCGCTCTCCGCGAGCACCTGGGTGCCGATGATATCCGAGGGCATGAGATCGGGCGTGAATTGCACCCGCTTAAAGGAAAGCCCCAAGGCCCGGCTCAAGGATTTGATCAGCAGGGTCTTGCCCAGGCCCGGCACTCCCTCCAGAAGCACGTGGCCGCCGGCAAAAAATGCCACGAGCACTTTGCGGATCACATCCGCATGGCCGACGATGACCTTCCGGACCTCGGCCTCCAGTTGCAAGAACATCTCGCGATACTTTTCCGGCTCCATTTTTTCCTCTGCTAACGAATCAATCCGCGGTATTCCAGAGGCAACAGCTGTTTTTCGGCAGAGGCCTCCGGGTTATCGGGCCGGCGCAGAGGAACATTGCTGACCGCCGTCTTGGAGCGGGTCTGCCTCCCCTGGCCTCGAGCGCCGTCGCCGCCTTGGCTCGCCGCTTCCTGTTCAGGCAACTGGACGGTAACGAAGCGCGCGCCTTTCATTCCCTTTTCCCCCTGTTCTCCGGGCTTCAGAAACCTTTCGGCTGCTTTGCCCGTCGGGATCTCTTCCCCGGGGCTCCTGCTGCCTGTGCCGCCGCCTTCCTCTTTTCCCGCCCTTTTCATCTCTCTGCTTGTATCTTTCCCCTCCCCCTCCCCGCTACCCGGACCCGTCTCCGCCCGCTTTTTCTCCGGCTGCTGCTTTTCCCCCGGACCGGGCTCCTTCCCCGCCAGCTCCTGGCTCGCCAGGCCGTCCGCTTCCCCGCGTCCTTCCTTCCCTTCGCCCTGTCCCGACTCGCGGCCGCCTTTTTCCCCTCGCTCTGATCGGTCTCCGGAACCGCTGCCGCCGCGCTCTTCCCCTCGCTCCAGCCCTTGCTCCAATCTGCGCAGGGCATCTCCCGCCTGAGCCAGCAGCTCGCTGCCCGCACCCCCCGGCTGCTGTTCGGCAGCGCGCTGCCTTTCCAGTTGAGCCAGCAGCTCGCGCACCAGGGCGCGCTTTTCCGCGCCGGTCAGGGCAGGCTCCCGAAGGCGGGCGGCCAGCGCCTCGAGCTTACGGGCGAGCTCCGAGAAGCCGGGTATCCGCGCTAACTGCTCGGCGGAGCGCATCAACCCATCACCGGGTCTCTCTGAAGTCAGCACGGGGGCGATCTGTGGGAGCAAAAGAAATAACAGGATCATGGATAGCGAAAGGATCAACGATCGAAAGAAGGACGGTTTGATCCGGTAAGGGAAATCCCTTTCCAGCTTCAGGCGACGCGCGAGACCGGCCGCCTCATTGCGCAAACGGGTCATCAAGAAGGGCGGGCAAGCCGACGGGTCCATCGTCGCCAAGGTAACAAAGCGCTCCTGCCCTGCCACTTTCTCGTCGATCAGCCGGGCGGCCTGCCCGACCGAGGCGGCCGCGCCGCGCAGCCGCCAAAGCCCGATGAGGAAGGCCGATGCCGCGAGCAGTGCGCCGACGCCGATCCATGTTAGCCCCGGTCTCCAGGCCGCGCCATAGGGTAAAAACCCCAGCGAGGTGACGGCAAAAAGAGGCGGAAACGATACCAGTAAAATGTCCAACCAAAGATGCCGTTTGAGACGGCCGGCCAGGCGCCCCGCGATCCTTTCGGGCGATCCCAACTCTTCAGGCATCTCCATCACTCCCTATTAGACGATACAGGCCGCTGAAAAACTGTATATAAATATATAACATGTCTGCGCGCCAGCTGAAATGCTCGCGCAAAAATCATCCTCCGGCGCGCCCGCGCTTGCCGCTCTGGTACATTCTCACCGCGCGGTTATGCTCCACCAGGCTCACGGAGAAGACGTGGGAGCCGTCATTCTTGGAGACAAAGTAGAGGTAAGGGACTTGGGCGGGCTGGAGAGCGGCCATAAGAGCCGCAAGGCCCGGGTTGCAGATAGGCCCGGGCGGGAGTCCGGGAATACGGTAGGTGTTGTAAGGGGTCGGATTTTGCAGGTCCTTGCGGGTCAAGGCGCCGGTGAACCGCTTCATGCCGTAAATTACCGTGGGATCGCTTTGCAGGGGTATCCTCGCCCTCAAGCGATTATGAAACACCGCGGAGATCAGGGGGCGCTCCTCATCGACGCCGGTCTCCTTTTCGATCAAGGAGGCCAGCGTCACCGCCTGGTGCACGTCGAGCCCGATCTCTCCGGCCCGCTCCTCGAGGCGCGAACTAAAACTGGCGCGAAATTGCTCGACCATGGCGATGAGGATATCCCTCTCGGTCACGAAGGGAGTAAAATAATAAGTGTCCGGAAAGAGATAGCCTTCGATTGCCTTGCCCTCCATGCCGACGCGGGAGAGGAGCTCGGCCTTCGCCGCCTCGGCCAGGAACCGTTCCTTATCCGCGATCGCCGCTTTTTCCAGAAGCTCGGCGATCTCCCTGACCGTCAGCCCTTCGGGCACGGTAACCCGGTGAAACAGCCCCTTTCCCAGCTGCATCTGGTCCAGCACCTGCCGCGGCGGCAGCGGAAGCTCGAAGCGATACAGACCCCAGTGGATCTTCTTATCCAGACGCCACAACCGGGCCCACAAGGAAAAAAGCCTCTCGTTGGAGATCACCCCATGATCCTTGAGCCTGTGGACGATGGCGGAGAGCGGCTCGCCCCGCTCTACTTTCACCTCCACTGTCTGCGGCTCCTGTAACGGAGGACGAAAAAGGAAAGCCAGGAGGAAAGCGGCGAAAAGGAGCGCCGAGAGAGCGGCAAAGTAGAAGGTAAAGAGAAGATACTTGACGGCCACAAAGGGTTTCCAGGGTTGGCGGGAAAACACGGAGGAGCGCGGTGCGAGCTAATTTTCTTTCAAATTAACTTCGATCCAGCCCTCGACCTGCTTCAGGAATCCGGCGAACGGATCCTCCCCGGGCTCCGGGGCGAAATAGGCCTTGCGCATGTAATCCAGGGCGCCGGAATAGTACTCGAACTTTTTGGAGAGCTCCTGAAAGAGGATGAAGCCGGTGCGGTAAAGCGACAGGTCCAGCTCCGAAACCGTCCAGTAGGAGCGTCTGCCCTCCTCCAGATAGTAGTCGAGAAAGCCCTTGCCCTCCACGTAGGAGCGGAAGATGCCGCTCATGAAAAGAGTGTAATCTCCCAAATACTTGCGCATGGCCCTCTCCCTGAGAATACCGCTCTCGCGCTTCGCCGCCGGGCGCCTCTCGGCCAGCACCTCCACCACGCCGTCCAATTTCCTGCCGGCACGCGAGCGGACGCGATAGAGACTGTCGCTGCTCGCGAAATCGGTCAGCACATCAGCCACGTACCGCGCCACCGCAGCGTCGTTGATGCCCAACTGCCCGAAGCTCTGGCGCGTCAGGTTGAGAAAAAACCCCTGCAGCCGATCCGTCGATAGCTTCTTTTCCATAGCGCGGCCTCAATCATAGCAAACTCCGACCGGTTTGAAAATATTTTTCAGGCCATAGGTTTGCGCTGGCCATTTTATGGAGCGGAGCTATAATGGGGCGATTTTTTGACCAGGGGCCTCTTCATCCTCACAGGAGGTATCTTATGGAGAAGGAACTCAAGGAGATTTTCTTCCGCTTGGATGGGGCTTGGGCTTCTTTCGAGCTGATGGCGATCCGCAAGCGGGAGGATTATCTGAAGCCGTTTCGGGTCCTGCGCTGCAAGATCGACGATCAGGTAGACTTCGACGCGCCGGAAGGGTTGAAAAGCGCCACCGAGGCGTCCGTTTTGATCGAGATCTTCGGGGCCCAGGAGCTGGTGGCCGCCAGCGGCCGCGGCGCGGTCCACGCGGTGGACAACGCCATGCGCAAGGTCCTGGAAAGGCACTACCCCCAGCTCTCCGAGGTGCGCCTGGAGGAGTTCGACGTGCGCCTGCTCCACCACGGCGAGATGTCCGACGATGACGAGGAAAGAGGGGCCGGGGCGCCCGTGCGGGTACTGGGCACCTTTTCCGACGGCAAGGAGCGATGGGGAACCGTAGGCGTAGCCGAGGACATATTGCAGGCGAGCGTCGAGTGCATCATCGACGGACTGGAGTGGAAGCTGAGAGAGGAGCACAAACACTGAGCCGCCAGGAGAGCCACCCAGCACGAAGCCCCGCCTTTCACAGAAATGACTTGAAGTGCAAAAGGCTCTTTCCTTTCTGCTACTGCTCTTCCCTATCCTGTCCTGGGGCTGCCCGATGGAAGAAAAATTTATCTTTTTCCCGGACTCCACGGTTGACGTGACACCGAGGGAAGCCGGGCTCTCGTTTGAGGATGTCTATTTCACCACCGGTGACGGGGTGCGCCTCAACGGCTGGTTCGTGCCCTACCCGGGCTCGAAGATCACCCTGCTCTGGGCCCACGGCAACGCCGGCAACATCAGCCACCGCGTGGAGAACCTCAAGCTGCTGCACCAAAAGGTGAACCTCAACGTCTTCATCTTCGACTACCGGGGCTACGGACGGAGCGAAGGGCGAGTTTCCGAGGAAGGAACCTATAGAGACGCGAGCGCGGCCCTTCAGTACCTGCGCTCAAGAAAAGACGTGGATCCGAAAGGCATAGTCTTCTTCGGTCGTTCTTTGGGGGCGGCCGTGGCGGCCGACCTTGCCGCCCGCGAAGACTGTCTCGCCCTCATCCTCGAGACCCCCTTCGCATCCATCCGTGAGATGGCGAGGGCGGCGTTTCCGCTCCTGCCTATCGGTCCTCTCCTGCGCACCCGCTACGACATGGTCGAGAAGATCGTCAAGGTCAGAGCCCCGCTGCTGGTGCTGCACGGTGATCAGGACGAGGTGGTGCCCTACGAGCAGGGAAAAAAAGTCTTTGCCGCCGCGCCCGGGCCGAAGGAGTTCTACACTATCCGTGGCGC
>JACPDC010000012.1 GCA_016184235.1 Deltaproteobacteria bacterium
ATGCGAGAGTCCGGGGAATGTCAATCCTCGCTCCGCTCGGAATCTCAAATCTCAGATCGCAAATCTCAAATCCCCGCCCACAACCTCTTGCGACGAGCTTCCAGTTAGATTATGTTTCACTAGTTCACTAGAAAAAATCCCTTATCAAAGGAGCAGTTCATGAGCAAAGCAGCGAGAGTCGTGGAAAAGCCGCAGGCGCAGTACGGGTCGGACGTGATCGTGGATGTTATGAAGGCGTTCGAGATCGAGTACATCGCGATCAATCCGGGCGCGACCTTTCGCGGCCTGCATGACTCGCTCGTCAACTACGGCGGCAACCACATGCCGGAGATCGTTCTGTGCAACCACGAAGAGATCACCGTGGCGCTGGCCCAGGGCTACGCCAGGGCCAAGGGAAAACCGATGGCGGCCGCCGTCCATAATATCGTCGGCCTGCAGCACGCCTCCATGGCCATCTACAACGCCTGGTGCGACCGCCTGCCCGTGATCGTGGTCGGGGGAACCGGACCGATGGACACGGCGCAGCGCCGCCCGTGGATCGACTGGGTCCACACCGCTCTGGTGCAGGGCAATCTCGTGCGCGATTTCGTCAAATGGGACGACCAGCCGGGGAGCGTGGAGGCGGTGGCGGATTCTTTTATCCGGGCCTATCGGCTGGCGACGACGGACCCGATGGGTCCCGTCTACGTCTGCTATGACAGCGAGGTGCAGGAAAAGAAGTTGAACGGCGAGGTTCCGTTTACGTCGCTGGAGCGCTATGCCGCTCCGCTGCCCATGCAGGCGCCAGAGGAGGGCTTCGAGAAGAGCATCCGCTGGCTCCTCGAGGCCAAAGCGCCGGTCATCATCGCCGACTGGGTGGGAAGGAGGGAAGCGGGCTTCAAGGGTCTGGTCGAGCTGGCCGAGCTTCTCGCGATACCGGTCTTCGATCAGTTCGGCAGGCTCAATTTCCCCGTGGATCATCCGCTGAACCTCACCGGAATGCACGACAAGGTTTTGGGCCAGGCCGATCTGGTGCTCTCGCTCGACGTCCCGGACCTCGAGGGCGGGACCACGCAGAGGGCCCAGGAGAAGGGGCGCCGCCGTCCCATTCCGTTGCTGCCGCCGCGGGCAAAGATCATCAACGTCGGGCTGGACGATCTTCTGGTGCGTGCCTGGTCGCACGACTTCAACAAGCTGCGCGAGGCGGACCTCGCGATTCTCGCCGACACGTCGGTTTTTCTCCCCGAGCTGGTCCGGCGCCTGAAAGGCGAGAAGGAGGCGCTGAAGAAAAAAGGGGCCGAGATCGAAAAACGCCGAACCCAGTGGGCGAAGCTCCACGCCGAGAGGGTGGAGGCGCAGGAGAAGCAGACCAAGGCCAAATGGGATGAGAAGCCGATCGCCACGAGCCGGCTCTACAGCGAGATAGCCGAGCTCGTAAAAGGAGAAGACTGGCTGCTTACGAACGGCACCTCCTCAGGCAAGGAGAACTTCTTCATGCCCGCCACGAAGTTCAACCAGATCCTGGGAAAATACAAAGGCGGGGGTCTGGGCTACGGCCTGCCCGCCTCGGTGGGCGCGGCGCTGGCGCACAAGGGATCGGGCAAGCTCTGCGTCGATCTCCAGCCCGACGGCGATATGCTCTTCACCGCGAGCGCTCTTTGGACGGCGGCGCACCACAGGATTCCTCTGCTCATCATCGTCTGCAGCAACCGCTCCTATTACAACGACGAGGAGCACCAGGAGCGGATGGCGCAGCTCAGGGGCAGGCCGGTGGAGAACAAGACTATCGGCATCCGCATCGAAGACCCGGAGGTCGATTTCGCCACGCTGGCGCGCTCCTACGGGGTCTGGGGCGCCGGCCCGGTCGCCGAGCCGAGAGATCTCAAGAAAGTTTTCCGCGACGCGCTCAAGGTGGTGAAAGAGGGAAAGCCCGCGCTGGTGGACGTGGTCTGCCAGATGCGCTAAGTAGACCGCTGAAAAAGGCCCATCTGTCATCAGCCGGCCTGGAAGTCTCTTTCAGGTCCGATGCGATAGACCTGTGCTACGCTCCACGGAAGATACGCTAGATGCTCCTCGCCTGACGCATCGGCCCTTCGAGATCCTCCCAGGCCGGCGGTTATAAGATTGCCGTCAGCGCAGGTTTCCGGTGTGGCCGAGGGAGTAGCGGCCGGGCTGCGGCCAGACCGTAAGCCCGTGGGGTTCCTTTCTTACCGCGATGCTCCGGACCTTGCCTGTGGTCGTGTCGAAGGCGTAGACCATGTTGTCAAAGCGGCCTGAAAGCCACAGCGTCTTTCCATCGACGCTCACGTTTCCCATGTCGGGACTCCCGCCGCCGGGAATGGGCCATGTCGTGACGATCTTCCGGCTGGCAAAATCGAGGAGCGAGACGCTGCCCTTGCCCCCGGGGCGGTCGAAAACCTTGTTGGAGCCGCGGTTGGCGATGTAGAGCTGCGTTCCGTCTCGGCTTGGGTAAAGCCCGTGGGCGCCAATGCCGGTTTTGATAAAGCCGACCTCGGCGAACTTATCGCCGTCGACCAGGAACAGGCCGTCGGCTTTCATGTCGGCGACGTAGAAGAGTCTGCCGTCCGGCGAGATGCGGACGTCCTGGGGCATCCTCCCATTGGAAAGCTTGAGATAGCCGGGTCGCGAAAATCCAGCCGTTTCAGCGCTTCCGCCACGATGATCGCCGCGCCGCCGTCGGGGGTGAAGTACATATTGTAAGGATCGTCGACGGGGATCGTCTTTCCCGGCTTGCCGGTCATCGGATCGATAGGGGTCAGGCTGCCGTCGGTTCTGCCTTCGGCGTTGTTATTCACCCAGAGCGTCTTTAAGTCCCAGGAGGGGACGACATGCTGGGGGTTCACGCCTACTTTGAAACGATCGATGACTTTGAAGGTTGCCGGGTCGATGACGGCGACATCGTGAGACTGCCGGTTCGGCACGTAGACCCGCGCAAGATGCTTGGCGACGGTCGGGCTCAGCTTATCGGGTCGTGTTTCGCTGTAGAGATTTCTAGGGTCCACGACGGGAGGCATCCCGGGGACGGTCTGGATCGTCCGCTTCGACTCCGCCCCGATCGCAAGGGGCGGCGGGCAGGAGAAAAGGGCCAAAGCCAAGGCTGCGATGGCACCGA
>JACPDC010000013.1 GCA_016184235.1 Deltaproteobacteria bacterium
GGTTTCCGAATTGATCTCCCCGGTGTCGGGCACCGTGCTCGCCATCAACCCGGAGTTGGAGAACCACCCTTCCGTTATCAACGAAGACCCGTACAACGACGGCTGGCTGATCGAGGTGAGACTGAAAGACAACTCCGAAATCAAGTCCTTGATGGACATGGATGAGTATTACCATTTTGTCTTCAAACCCAATCCTCAATAGATCCTTCCCGGCCGGCCCCGCGCTTTTTTTTCTGCTCTCTTTTCTCTCGACCGGTCCGCTCCCGCCGGCCGCCGCCGGGCAGAATGAAGAGGCGGAATTCGCCCGGGCCCGGCGCGAGATGGTGGACAGACAGCTGCGCGCGCGGCGGATACAGGATCCTAAAGTGCTCGAGGCGATGAGCCGGGTGCCGCGCCATCACTTCGTTTCCGAGCAACATCGGGGCTCCGCCTATCACGACCGTCCCGTGCCCATCGGCGAGGGGCAGACGATCTCCCAGCCCTATGTCGTGGCGCTCATGAGCGAGGCAGCCGAGCTCAGGGGAGACGAGACGGTGCTGGAGATCGGCACCGGCTCGGGTTACCAGGCGGCAGTGTTGAGCCGCCTGGTGAAAGAGGTCTACAGTGTCGAGATTATTCCTGCCCTGGCCGAGAGGGCGAGAGCAACCTTGTCGCGGCTCGGCTACAGGAATACCTGGGTCAAGGAAGGGGACGGATTTTTCGGCTGGCGGGAAAAAGGGCCCTTTGACGCGATTCTAGTCACCGCCGCTGCGGAAAAGGTCCCGGCGCCGCTGTGGCAGCAGCTCCGGGAGGAGGGACGGCTGGTAATGCCGTTGGGCAGCGAGCGCCAGGGTCAGCGTTTGGTGCGGATAAGAAAGAAGGCGGGCAAACAACACCTGGAGGATATTACCGGCGTCCTTTTTGTTCCCATGACCGGGACGATTCAGAGCGAAAGTCGCTGAGGGCCCTGCTGCGATTCCTTTTTGACTCCGCGGAGGCGAAGCGATAGATAATTTCTCCTGGCCGCGCCAGGCCCAGATCCTCCCGGGCGATTTTCTCCAGGTAGAGGTCGTCATGGCGCAGGCGGTGGATGCGCTCCCGGAGGACCTCGTTTTCCTTTTGCAGGAGAAAGTTGGAGTCGTCGAGCTTGCCCTGTTCTCCCCGCAGGCGCCAGAGATGGAGCAGGCCCCTCTCGCCGAAAGTCGTAAAGAGCGACAGGCTGAGGAGCAAGGCGCAGAAGATATAGAGCGCCCAGGAGCGCGATCTGCTGGCTTGAGGCATAAATAGAGAGAGGAAACACGATGAATATAGCACATTTTATCCTTCTCTGCCGCTTCAAGAGCACGAACGTCGAAGAATGGACACCCGGAGGTGAACGATGAAAATTCACAAGATCCATGCCCGCGAGGTTTTAGATTCCCGCGGCCAGCCCACGATAGAGGTGGACGTAACTCTCAAGAACGGCACGCTCGGTCGGGCGACGGTTCCGTCAGGGGCCTCCACAGGGGAGCACGAGGCGGTGGAGCTGAGAGACGGTGACAAGCGTTTTCTGGGCAAGGGGGTGGCGCGAGCGGTTGAGCACGTGAACCGCATGATCGCGCCGCGCCTGCGCGGCCGCGAGGCGAAAGATCAAGAGGGGCTGGATCGTTTGATGATCGAGCTGGACGGCACGCCCAACAAGGGCCGTCTCGGGGCCAACGCCATCCTGGGGGTATCCCTCGCCGCCGCCAAGGCCGAGGCGCGGCATGAGGGGCAGCCCCTCTACCGTTATCTCGGCGGCCCGCGGGCGAGAACGCTGCCGGTGCCGATGTTGAACGTGGTCAACGGCGGGGTGCACGCAGACAACAACGTGGACGTGCAGGAATTCATGATTATCCCTTTCGGGATGAAGAGCTTCGCCGAGGCCTTGAGAGCGGCCGCCGAGATCTTTCAAACCTTGAAGAAGGTCCTGCAGGGACGCGGCTATTCGACCAGCGTCGGGGACGAAGGGGGCTTCGCCCCCCGCCTCAGAGGCGATGAGGAGGCGATCGAGCTTTTGCTGGAGGCGGTGAGCCAGGCCGGCTACCGGCCCAGGGACGAGGTCGCCCTCGGCCTGGATGTCGCCGCAAGCGGCATGTACGAGAGGGATCGTTATGTCTTCAAGAAATCCGACGGCGCGGCCAGGGGCCGGGAGGAGATGGCGCGGCTTTACGAAGATTGGGTGAGGCGGTACCCGATCGTTTCCATCGAGGACCCTTTGGCTGAAGACGATTGGGACGGATGGGCGATGCTGACGAAAGTCTTGGGAACCAAGGTGCAGATCGTTGGGGACGACATCTTCGTCACTAACAAAGAAAGGCTCAAGCGCGGCATCGAATCCGGCGTCGCCAACTCGATTCTGATCAAATTGAACCAGATCGGCACTTTGAGCGAAACTCTGGCAACGATGAAGCTAGCTAAAAAGGCGGGGTACACTACCGTGATCTCGCACCGCTCGGGAGAGACGGAGGACGCAACCATCGCCGACTTTGCCGTGGCGACCAACGCCGGCCAGATCAAAACCGGCGCGCCCTGCCGGGGCGAGCGCACCGCCAAATACAACCAGTTATTGAGAATCGAGGAAGAGCTGGGCAAGAGGGCGCTCTTCGCGGGAGAGGGCGCTCTTCGCGGGCAAGCAGGCCTTCACGGTCGGGGCGCGATAGAAAGCCGTGGATGAAGCCGGAGACAATCCAGGAAAAAAAACGAAGAATCCAGGCCATTGCAGAGCGATTAGCCGGGAGCTTCCCCAATATCCGTGTTCCGCTCCATCACCGCAACCACTACGAACTCCTGGTCGCCACGATTCTCTCCGCCCAGTGCACGGACGAGGCGGTAAACCAGGCAACTCCGGGGCTCTTTCGCCGTTATCCCACGCCTGAAAGGCTCTCCCGGGCCGCCGGCCGTGACATTGAGAAACTCATCCGCCGCCTGGGCCTGTTCCGCTCCAAGGCGCGATCTCTCAAGAAGTGCGCCGAGCGGCTGGTGAAAACTTACAATGGCGAGGTGCCGTCGACGATGGAAGAGCTCACGGGCCTGGCGGGCGTGGGAAGGAAGACCGCCAACGTGATTCTGGGCAACGCCTTCGGCGTGCCGGGGATCGTGGTCGACACGCACTGTAAGCGCTTATCGCGCCGCCTCGGTCTTACCGGAGAGCAAGAGCCGGAGAAAATCGAGCGCGATCTCATGCGGCTCCTGCCCAGCGAGCTCTGGAGCGGCTTCTCCCACCGGCTGATCTTTCACGGCCGCAAGACCTGTCACGCGAGAAAGCCGGACTGTCCGAGCTGCAATTTGAGCGACCTCTGTCCCTCGGCAGAGCGCTGAAGGTCAAGCCCGTCTCGGGGGAGAGAGCCTTCCGGCCGCGGTCAATGGACCTCTGCCTTGAGGTAGCCTTCGAGCCTCCTGGTGCGCCGACGCCTTCGGGAGTAGTCGTAACGGCATGCCAAGCACCACAGAAGTCGGGGTAGCTGCGTGTTCGGATGCCCGCGTCCGTCAGGCTCCTCCCCCTCGACGCTCCACTCCTCCCCTCGATAGTAGTACAGACCTCTTCCTCTCAGGGGCCTTACCGTCCCTGGAGCGGCGCTCACCGCCGAAGGCGTCTCTCAAGATCGATGCAATAGCTCCCTCGGGGAACGCGCTCTCGGCTGCGGCCGATAGACCTCTGCTTAGACCGAAGCTTTC
>JACPDC010000014.1:0-4774 GCA_016184235.1 Deltaproteobacteria bacterium
CGCCTTCGGCGTCTTTCTCAAGCCGGTCGCGGATGAATTCGGGTGGGGCCGCGGCACCACCGCCTTTGCCTACACGCTTCTCTGGTGGGTCTCTTCTCCGGCCGGGCTTTTGCTCGGCTGGCTTTCAGACCGAATCGGCACGCGTAAAATCCTTGTCTTTGGCGCGATCCTCTTCGGCCTGGGGGTATTCCTTTCGAGCCGGATCGAAAACCTCTGGCAGTTCTGCCTCTATTTCGGCGTCCTTGCCGGCATCGGCAGGGCCGCTGACCGGGCGCCTTTGCTCTCTGCGGTTCTCCAGTTCTTCAGGCGGCGCAAGGGGCTGGCTATGGGCATCACCCTCTCCGGGACAGGCGTCGGGACGCTCCTTTTTCCCTGGCTCGCGCGCTACATGATTACGGTCGTAGACTGGCGCGCCGCTTTCGCGGCGATGGGGCTTTTGAGTTGGCTTATACTCTTGCCCACGGCCTTTATTATCCGCAAACCCAGGGAAGGGGAAGCGGAGGCGGAGCAAAAAGGCGATAGAGAGCTACAGGCCAGGGAGCTCAACGGAATCCTGGGCACAGCCGACACAGACTGGACTATGTCCCAAGTGCTAAGGAATCGAATCTTTTGGATCTTCGTCGTCACCGGGCTTGCCTGCTGCGTCAGCCACTCGCTCCCGCTGGCCCATATCGTCGCCTACGCCTCGGACAAGGGCATCGCCGACCTCACTGCTGCGGGCATCCTGGGCGTTATCGGCGTCTCCGCCGCTGTCGGCCGCCTGATGTGGGGCGTCACCGCGGATATTATCGGCTCCAGAAAGACTGTCTTCTGCTGCATCGGTCTGCAGACGCTGGCGATGTTTCTGGTGGCGTTTGCCAACAGCCTGCCGGCTTTTTATCTATTCGCGGTAGGCTTTGGGCTGGCCTATGGCGGCGTCCTGCCGCTTTACGCGGTCGTAACCCGGGAGCTCTTCGGCATGAAGCGCTTCGGCACTGTCTACGGCATGCATTCGCTCGTGACCAGCTTTGGAATGGGAGGCGGCGGGATCATGGGCGGCTATCTGTTCGACTTTTCCGGCAGCTACTTTGTCCCGCTTATGACCAGCACCGTGCTCGGCATCATCGCCACCGGCTTTGCCGCCCGCCTGGCCTTTCTCACGGAGCCGGGCGCCCCGGCGCGCCAAAAGAGCGTGCCCGTCGACGTCGTAGCCGGAGCAGGGATCTAGCTCCCCGCCTTCACCGCAGCAGCGCTCTTCGCGAGTCCGGCACTGGTATCCGATAAAATCTCGCTGTGACCGATGCCCAGGGTCTTGATCCAGCGCTGCTGGCCGAGGGTGAGCGCGACGAAAAATCCGAGCTCAACGAGCTCGGGAACCGTAAAGTGGCGGTAAAGCTTTTTCCACAGCGCATCGTCTGCGATCTCCGACTTCCAGATGATCGCGCTCGTATAGGTGAGCGCCACTTTCTCCCGCTCGGTGAACTTGTCCGAAACGGTAAAGTCGAGCAGCTCGTCGTATTGCTCCTCTCTAAGTCCCTCCCGTCCAGCCTGGACGGACCTCTGTGCCCCTCAGTAGTGGCAGTCGATCGACTTGGAGACATAAACGCGGCAGAGCTCTTTCACTTTGTGGTCGAGCACGCCGTGGCGGAAGGTCAGATCCCACGCCTGGGAAAAGGCGCGGATGACGGCGGGGTTATGGGCGCGGATCGCCTGGCTTTCGGGACGCGGGGTGCCTTCTCTGCGCGCCTGTTCCAGGTAGGCTCGAATCTCCGGGTCTGCCACGTTCTCAGGATCGACATAAGGAATACGTGCCATCGCAGTCCCTCCTTCCCATTCTACTTGTCAACTCGAAGAGGAGCGGTTCTCCGGGCCGAAAAAGGGATCCGCTCCCTTGGAGCGGATGAGATAGTAAAAGGTGATCATGACCCCCGTGCTTATGAAGCTGTCGGCGAAATTAAAGGCCGGCCAGTGAAACCGCGACCAGTAAAAATCCAGGAAGTCGATCACCTCGCCGTACACCACCCGGTCCACCAGGTTCCCGATCGCGCCGCCGAGAATGAAAGTAAGGGCGACGATCAACCCCCGCTCGCTCTCGGGCAGCCGCCTGAGCATCAGGACAATGAAACCGATCGCCAACAGAGAGAAGGAAATGAGAAAGGGCAGGCGAAAGCCCGCGTGGCTATCCGCCAGAATGCCGAAGGCGGCGCCGGTGTTACGGATATAAGTCAGGCTGAAGAGGTTTTCGATCACCGGGATCGAATGGTTCAAAGGCATGGCGCGATCGACGATGAACTTGGAGAGCTGATCGAGCAGGACGATAAAGACCAGCAGGCTGGAAACAATCTTGCCTTTCGCGCTCAAGCGGGCGCTCCTGCGGCCAGCACCGCGGCACAGCGCGGACAAACCATGGCGGGTGCTTTTACCTGCGGATCATACTTCCAGCAGCGTTCACACTTTCGTCCCTCGGCCTTGTATACGGCAATAGTCCCCCGCAGAAAATTGCTAATGTAAGACCATCCTTTGTCCGCTATCGGTACCGCCGCTCCAAAGAGATTGCTCTGCAGTGCCTGCTTAGCTTCCCACAGCTCCTCCGGCAACTCGCCCCTGTGGAGTTGTACCTGGGTCTGGATAGAGAACGATCTTGGCATCCAAGGAATGACCGATTAAACCCTTATTTCTCGCCTCCTCCAGCCCTTTTAGCATCTCGCCTCTCAGCCTGAGGATCTGGTCCCATTTAGTCCCGAGCCCCTCGTCGACGAGCCTTTCGTCCGGGCGCGGCATTTGCGACATAAAGACGCTCTCCGCAGCCCCGCTCCGTTTCGGGATGTGCTCCCAAATCTCTTCTGCCGTAAAGGAAAGAATAGGAGCCATCAGGTGCAGCAGCGTGTCGAGAATCCGGTACAGCGTCGTCTGAGCGGATTTTCTCTCCGGGGCGTTCGCCCCTTCGCAGTAGAGCCGGTCCTTGACGATGTCGAGATAGAGCGCGCTCAGGTCGACGCTGCAAAAGTTGTTGAGCGCGTGGTAGACGGCGTGCAGCTCGAACTTCTCGTAGGCCTCGCGACACCGGCCCAAAAGGAGCTGCGTGCGGTGCAGGATCCAGCGATCGAGCTCAGCGAGCCGTTCCGGTTGAACCATCTCTTTATTCGGATCGAAGTCATAGAGGTTGCTGATGAGAAAGCGGGCGGTATTTCTGAGCTTGCGATAGGCCTCGACCAGCCGGCTGAGTATTTCGTCCGAGATTCTCACGTCCTCCCGGTAGTCCTCGGCCGACACCCAGAGCCGCAAGATTTCCGCCCCGAACTTCTTGGCGATCTCCTGCGGGGCAATCACGTTGCCCAGAGACTTCGACATCTTGCGCCCCTTGCCGTCGAGGGTGAAGCCGTGGGTGAGCACGCTCCGGTACGGGGCGCGGAGACATCCAGGATATCTTCTTCTCTGGAGAAATCCTTTCCGCCGCAGTCCGGGCAGCGAAGACCCGCCGGGGCGAGCTCCGAGACCGGCCGGATATACCAGGCGTCCGACCCCTCTCTTTCGAAAATCGACGCGACATGGTCGCAGAGCTCCCGGCTGAGAAGCGGTTTCCGGCAACGACCGCAATAGAATACCGGGATGGGAACGCCCCAGGAGCGCTGGCGGGAGATGCACCAGTCGGGGGCGGGAGATGCACCAGTCGGGTCGGCTTTCCAGCATGCCGCGTATGCGCTCCCGACCCCACGGCGGGATCCAGGCGACCTGATCAATTGCCTCCAAAGCCATCCGCCTGAGATCGTTCTTCTCCATCGAGATAAACCACTGCTCCGTGGCGCTAAAGATCACAGGTTTCTTGCAACGCCAGCAGTGGGGATAGCTGTGCGTCAGTTTTTCCTCTTTGAGCAGGGCTTGGTTGTCTACCAGTTTCTGAATGATTCTGCGGTCAGCCTTGAAGACCGACTCTCCCGCGAGGTCGCCGGCCTCGGCAGTGAACTTTCCCTCGGCGTCCACCGGCGCAGAGACCTCCAGCCCATAGCGCTGGCCGACCTCGTAGTCCTCCTGGCCATGGCCGGGGGCAATGTGCACGCAGCCGGTGCCCTGATCCTGGGTGACAAATTCTCCCAGAATAACCTTGACGTCCCGATCCAACCAGGGATGGCGGCAGACGACGCCCTCAAGCTCAGAGCCGCTCCATGCCCCGGCAGTCACCTCGAATTCCTTCGGCCCGAAACCGAGGGCCTGCATCACCCCTCCAACCAGCTCCTGATTGAGAATGAGCTCGCCCGCAGGGGTTTTCACATGACGGTAGACGAAGCGGGGATGGAGCGCGATCGCCTGGTTGGCCGGAAGCGTCCAAGGAGTCGTCGTCCAGATCGCAAAATGAGTCCCCCTGGTGGGATCTGGAGAAAACTTGCCTGCTGGATTCTTCACCGGAAATTTCACGTAAATGGACGGCGAGGTGTGCTCTTCATACTCCACCTCCGCCTCCGCCAGCGCCGTGACACAGGAGGCGCACCAGTAGACCGGCTTTTTTCTGCGGTAGAGGGAGCCGGCGGCGATGAATTTTCCCAGCTCGCGGATCTCCGCCGCCTCATAGCTGTAATCGATGGTCCGGTAGGGCTGCGCCCAGTCTCCCAAGACCCCGAGCCTCTTGAACTCCTCGCGCTGGATGGAGACGTATTTCTCGGCGTATTCCTTGCACAGACGGCGCGCCTCGGGTTTGCTCAGAGCATTTTTTTTCGCCCGGCCGATGTTTTTCTCCACCTGGAGCTCGATCGGCAGACCGTGACAGTCCCAGCCGGGGACATAGGGGGCATAAAAGCCC
>JACPDC010000014.1:4804-6852 GCA_016184235.1 Deltaproteobacteria bacterium
AAGCCCGTCATGCCCTTGGATTTGACGATGATATCTTTGAGAATCTTATTCAGGGCATGACCGATGTGGATGTTGCCGTTGGCGTAAGGCGGGCCGTCATGAAGCATATATTTGGGCTTGCCTTTGTTAGCCTCGAGAACCTTAAAGTAAGTTTTCTCACGCTGCCACTTTTCCACCTGCAACGGCTCGTTTTGCGGCAGATTGCCGCGCATGGGAAACCGTGTCTGCGGCAGGTTGAGTGTCTCTTTATAATCCATGATCGAAAAGACAGAAAAGAGATGCCGGAACTGATTTCTCCGGGGCAGGGATCTATTTGTGGTTATTCAGCCCCCTGACCATCCGAAAGGCGAAGTTGTCCGCCTTGTTCTCGGCGTCCGCCCAAAAGATATAATGGCCCAGCTCGTGGTAGACTGTATTGATCCACCTTCTCTCCGAGTTATATTTTCTCCCGCGCTTCCAGTTCTCCGGATGGACCAGGTAGATCCGGCCGTTCTCATAGGTCTTCCCCGCTGTCTTGCCCCAGTCGATATATTCAAACCACTCCACTTTGGGCATCTTGAGATGGTAAAAACGGCACAGGGAGGAGATCGCCTTCTTGAAATCCGAGGGTTTGTAGGAGCGAAAAAAAGCGGTCAGGCAGCGGTCCGCTAAGCGGCGCTCCTTCAAGGGGGGCAACATCATCCGCATCGTGTCGATCCTTGTTCACCGTAAAGCTTTTTCTCTATCATAAAAAATTTACAAATAAAAACAACGCGGACCGCCTAAAGGCGCGGGGCCCAGGGGATAACCCGTTGTTTTTCCGAAGCTTTCTAAGCATATGCCAACCCCGGCAACACTCCGGCCAGATGCGCTCGCACCAGGGCCGGGCCAGGTAACCTCGCAGATTTGACATTGTAGTCAGCTATCCGCTAGTGTCGAAATTTGTAAGCGGGGTGGAGGCACTGATCGGCTGATGAAAGAGCGGCTTTCGGCAAATATCGCCTGTATGGGCATGTGGCTTGCCTTTGAGCTGGGAAGGCTCGCGGTCAGGATCCTGCCGCGCCGCTTGCTGTTTTTCCTGGCCGAGGCGACGGCCGATACCGGATTCCACCTCTTCCGCACGTTCCGCAGACGCTCCATCGCCAACTTGAGCCTGGCTCTGGGGGAGCGACTCGAGGCTCAAGAGGCCGGGGAGGTTGTGCGGCGTTCGCTGAGGAATTTTTTTCGTGACTTTGCCGAGCTCGCGCTCGCCCTGGAGTCTTCGCCCGAGAAGATCCGGGGGGAGATCCCGCTCAGCGGCCGCGAACACCTGGAGGCGGCACTGGCCAGAGGAAAGGGGGTCATTGCCCTCAGCGCCCATCTCGGCAACTTTTTTCTGGTCGGGAGCCGGCTCGCCGCCGACGGGTTTTCCAACTATGTCCTGGTCAACCAAACGCAAAACCGCGGATTCGCCGAGCTCATGGACCGCTACCGGCTCAAGATCTGGCAGAAAACGATTCACGCGCGGCCCCGCCGCCAGGCGTCCCAGGAGCTCGTCCAAGTGCTCAGGCGCAACGAAGTCGCCATCGTGATCGCCGATGAATACAGGGCCGGCAGCGGCATCGATGTCCCTTTTTTCGGGCTCGCCGTCCTGGCGCGGCGCGGCCCCGCGACCCTGGCGCTCCGAACCGGGGCAGCGGTCGTTCCGATGTACATGGTGCGTGACTCCGCGGGAGGCCTGACGCTGGTCATCGAGCCGGAGATGGAGCTGATAAGATCGGGCGCGACCCAGGCCGAAGTCAAGGAAAACACGCTGCGGATGACGCAGTGGCTGGAAAGGGTCGTGCGATCGTATCCCGACCAATGGAACTGGATGAACATCCGCTGGCAGGAGGCCGGGCCCGGCGCCCTCGCGGAAAAGAAGCCGGCAGCCAAGGAGTCCATGGCTTGAATTTTTGTTCAGGAAGGGGAGATGAGGTGAAAATCGGCAGGAAAGAAATTGAGGATCTCAAGAAGAAGGTCGCTCTGGGCAATCGCATACTGTTTCATCAGGGGCTGGCTGACTACCACGGCCATCTGAGCGCGCGCAT
>JACPDC010000015.1 GCA_016184235.1 Deltaproteobacteria bacterium
GGTCATACCCTTCCTGCCGAAGATGCGGTTGTCCATGGTGTTCCCGAGCCGCCCCACCATGACGAGATCCAACCCTTTCATGCTGCTGGTGATCACGACTTGGGGCGAGAACATGCCCACTTGGGCGTCGCCCGAGATGAGGGCGGCCGCAGCCGACGACGCTCCCTGAATGAAAATGAGCTGGACCTGATTGCCATACTTCTCAAAAAGCTTGGCCTCCTTGGTCACCCATAGAGGCGCGAACAGGCCGACCTCGCTGGTCCAGACAACGTTGATCTGCGCCGCGGGCAGCGAGAGCGGAAATAAAACGCCGGCAAAAATCAGCATCAAAGCGCATAGCGCCCTCATGAACTTCATAGCTTCTCCTTTCTCTTAAGCACTTTAGCCAGACACCAGGTGGCAACGATAATGATGCAACTCCAGGAAAGCAAGAGCAAAATCCAGCCCCCGGGCCTCATGGTCTGATCACCCGCTGGTTCTTGTCCGAAGCGATCTTCACCAATAGGCCGAATCCGAAGAGCAATGCAATCATCAACACCCGCGCGCCCCACACGTAGGGGACATCCTCCGGGCTCACTCCCGCCATGAAAATTTTTTTCGGGACGTCCTGAACCGCCCAGGCGGCGAGGATGAAGAGGAGAAAGAGCGGGGTGAGATATTTGATCACGTAATAAAATATCCGGGGCATTTTGAAAGCCGCGCCCTTGGTGATCTCCCCCCAGCCTCTCTCCATGCCGAAGAGCCAGGCGAACAGGATCGTCTCGACCAGGGCGAATAATGCCAGACCGAAAGTCCCCACCCAGAAGTCGAGCTCGTCGAGAAAGCCGTGGCTCAAGAAAAAGATCACGGGCTGGCAGAGAAGGAACAGGGCCCCGAGAACCACCGCAGTGGTCTTTTCCCTGCTCCAGCCGAAGCCATCCTGGAAGAGCGCCATCGCCGGCTGCGTGAGCGCGACCACCGAGGTGATGCCGGCGAAAAAGAGCAGCAAAAACCACAGGGCGCCGAACAGCTGGCCCAAAGGAATGCGCTGAAAGATCATCGGCAAGGCCTGAAAGCCCAGGTTGAAGGCCCCTTTCCTGGCGATCTCCTCGGTCTCGGCGAGACCGAAAAAGAAGATCTGCCCCGCGGCGGCGAGCCATATGGCGGCGTCGGTGAGCCGATGCGGCTGGGGATTCCAGACGAAGCCGAGGCCGTTCAGCACGTTATTCTCGGGGTAATTCGCATCCGGGGTGCCGAGGGTGAGCACGCGCAGCGCAAGCGTCACCCCGATCAGGAATAGCAGCGGCATGGCGATCTTGGCCAGCCTCTCGATGCCGCCGGAGACGCCGTGATAGGCGATGTAGAGAGTCAGCCCGAGAGTGACGAGAAAAAAAATATAAGCCGGAGCGATGCTGGAGAAAAACTGGTTTTGCTCGACGCCCTGAAAGCCCCGTAAGTAAGCCCCCATCGCGTCGCGGGTAGCGACGCCGAAGTAGTCGCCGGTCAGCGAAAAATAACCGAAGGCCAAGGTCCAGGCCACTATATAGACGTAGTAGAGCGCCACGGCGAAAGGGATGAAAATACCGAGCATGCCGAGATACTTTGCGAGCGGGTGCCGCCACAAGAGCTCGAACATGCCGGCGGTGTGGCCGCGGCCGTGCCTTCCTCCCATGCGGCCGATGGCGCACTCGGCCCACATGAGGGGAATCCCCATGATGAGGAGCGCCACGAAATAGGGGATCATGAAGGCGCCGCCGCCGTTTTCCGCGGCCTGGACGGGGAAGCGGAGAAAATTGCCCAGGCCGATGGCGTTTCCGGCCAGGGCCAGGATCAGCCCGATCTTCGAGGCCCATTTCTCGCGCTGGATTTTTTCCGGCATAAGAACGTCGGGAGCGTATCCGAACAGAGCTTTTTGTGTCAACCTGATCTCACTTCATGGCCTCCCGCGGGCTGACACGCGGGCCCTCACCGCCGAAGGCGTCTCGGGGGAGAGAGCCTTCCGGCCGCGGTCAATGGGCCTCTGCCTTGAGGAAGCCTTCAAGCCTCCCGGTGTGCCAACGCCTGCAGGAATAGTCGCGACGGCCTGCCAAGCACCACAGAAGTCGGGGCGCCTGCCTGTTCGGATGCCCGCGTCCGTCAACCTCCTCCCCCTCGACGCTCCACCCCCACCCACTGATAGTACAGGACCTCTTCTCCCCAGGGACCTTCCTGTCCTCGTATGCGAACATCGGCTCGGAGGCGTCGGAACTCTCTACGAACTGAGACTCTGTGAGTGAGGGGATTTGCCGAGCGAGCCGAAAGCACCGAGCGCAAACGGTTCAAAGAGCCCACTGGCCCATTGCTTTCGGCAAGCGAGGTAAGTCCCCGAGCGGACCTTCCAGCCGACGAGCCGGTGAGCCAAGAGGATAGGGAGGTCCCTCTCTCTCCTATTGCTCTCGGGAAACGTACACAATTAACCCCAGCGCGATTCCGGCGAGGCTGACGAGCTTCGTCGGCGTATTGGCCACAAATATGCTCGCGAGGCAGAGCAGCACCGGCGGCAGGCTCAGGAGGATGACGCCCGGAATGCCGAAGGGCACTCGGTAGGGACGGGCCATCTCCGGCTCTTTGAAGCGCAGCCGGACCAGGGCGAAGAATTCGAGTATCAGGGCGAGGGCGTAGAGAAACATGTCGACCTGGATCAGCTCCTGGAAGGAGAAGGGGAGGAGCATGGCGACACCGATGCTGTTCACGATAATCGCCACCCACGGCGTCTCGTAGCGAGAATGGATTTTCGCCAGCGGTCGGGGCAGCATGCCGCGCGCGGCCATGGCGTAGGAGACGCGCGCGGAAGTGCATAAGAGCGCGCTGAGCAAGCCGGCGGCGCTTATCAACCCGGTCACTGTCAGCCATGTGCCCAGCCAGCCGCCGCCGGCTTGCTGGCCGACCTGTGGGAAATAACCCTCTTTCCAGGCGCTCCAGTTTTTGTCGACGCCCACCCCCACGGCCACAGGCAGCAGGTAGGCGAGCGTTACAACGAGGACCGTCGCGGCCATGGCGCGCGGGTAGTTTTTATGGGGCTCGGCTACTTCCCCGGCGCAGCAGCCGGCATTGTCCCAGCCGCTCGTGTTCCAAAGGATGGTGCTGAGAAGCAAGGCCCATTCGATCTCGCCGGTCCGGATGAGCCAGGCGGCCGGATCTACATTAGGCGCGCCGAGCAGCACCAGAGCGGCAAAGGGAGCGAGCACCAGGAGCGTAAAAACAGCGGAGCTCAAGCCGACAAGACGCGCGCCGCGGATGTTGAGCCAGGTGACGCAGCCGATAAGCGTCGCGCCGATAACCCAGCGTTCGAATGGCGACATGCCGCCGCGGAGATAGAAAAGATAATCGACGAACATGACCGGATAGAGGGCGTTATCGGCAAAGCTGCAAAGCCAGCTCAGCCATCCCTCCTGGAATCCCCAGAACCTGCCGAAGGCGCGCTCCACCCAGACCACGTAGCCGCCGTCCTCCGGCATCGCCGAAGAGAGCTCTCAGCGCAGTGGGAAAGCTCCAGAGCCAGGGCACAATGAGAAGCGCCAGCAAGGCAATCATCGGCCCTCCCGCCCCTACGGCATCCTCCAGGCCGTAGGCGCCGCCGGCGACGCAAAAAAAGGTGAGGCCAACCAAACCGGTGAAATTCAGCGTGCGGCGCGCCACGTTACATCTCCCTTACCACGGCATCAAAGGCGTTTGTATTAGTCCTTTTAGCCCCTTTTGTGCAAGCGAGCTCAAGCTGGTAAACTGTCAAACGCATGCAGGGAAGCGGGCAATATCTCGAGCAGCTTAAAAACAAAGTGGTCGGTGAGG